>JAKIYU010000070.1 GCA_022708385.1 Bacteroidota bacterium
GCCGCCATACAGGCAGCATCGGCCGCAGGGCTGGTGGTTGTGGCCGACTGTGTGATGAGCCCTGCCATGCTCGACATGGAATATTTCGGACAATACCTGCGCTTTGCAGCTGCTTTGGGGGTGCATTTCGTCAATATGTACGTGCCACGGCCCAACCCAAAACAACACGACACAGATATAAAGGCATTTACCCTGAAAGAATTGATACAAACGGCTCTTCTGTCACACTCATTCCTGAAGAGTAAAAAACACAGGCAACTGCCCCTGCCCTACTCCCCCGACGCATTCGAAGCAAAAAGAGGTTGCATGGGTGGCCGCCTCTTCTTTTATATCAGCCCCGATGGCAGTGTTAAAGCTTGCCCCTTTCAGAAGAGCATCCTTGGTAATATAAGGACAGATGATTTGCAACAGATTATCAAGAACTTCAGAGACGGCGGACAGGTTGATATTTGTGAGAGCAACAGGCTGATGAGGCTTCAGATGAATGATGAGATTAATAAACTAAATAAATAATTGCAGAAACACGCTCAAGCATAAATGAACTTCTATCACTAAAATGCACTCATTATGAACGGTGACCCCAAGGTATATAAAACGCTTCAGGAACTGGATATCTCTTTCGAATATGTGGAACACCCACCTGCACCCACCATCGAAATAGCCATGCAGTACTGGAAAGATCATGACGCACAGCATTGCAAAAACCTGTTTTTCCGCAACCACAAGGGCAACAGACATTATCTTGTCATTCTCAACTGCCTGAAAAACATGGCTATACACGACATTGAAAAAATGCTAAAACAGGGCAAACTTACCTTTGCATCGGAAGCGCGTATGCAAAAATACCTTGGTTTAAACCCCGGCTCTGTATCCCCTTTCGGGCTCATCTACGATACAGAAAACCATGTGCATGTGTTTATTGACGAAGACCTGAAACAATGCACTAAAATTAGTTTTCATCCTAATCTGAATACGGCTTCGCTTATTATTTCATTTAAAGATTTTCTGAAATATCTGGACTATACGGGCAATGGGTATGAGTTTATAAAATGTTCTGTCTGAAAAATTCGTATAGTCATTCATTTTAAAAGGTTACCACTGATTACAAAGCTGTTTCGCCTACCTGATTACTTTATTAGGTTAACGGACTCGCAGCGTGTTAGCAACTTGGCGGTAAGCACTTTCCTATAAAATTTGAGCTACTATCAGCTATCTTTATGAATTTTAAAATATAATAAATGACATATTTCATTTCAAATATTTAATTTTTAATAAAAGAAAAACTTTGTGTTTAAAAATACATTACTATAGCATTTTATATTCTACATTTTATTTATGACAACAAATATTTTTATAAAATTTTTATTCCGAAAAAACCGCATAAAAATAAAATACTATTAATGAAATTAACATAAGAACGCCAAAACATCCCCAACAACCAAAAGATGATTCATTATTTAACTTTTTTTTTGGATATTTTTTTTCATATTCTTCAATAACATTGTATGCTTCAGGGTCTTTCTCTTTTAATTTTCTGCGAGCTTGTGCTTCATATGTGGGAAGTACAATTTTATCTAATTCATTAAATACAGCGTTAACAATTGAACTAAAAAATCCCATTTTATTTATATTATATCAACATATTAAAACTCTTTACGAAGGATTAGAAATATCTTTTAAAGAAGAAATAATTGTTGTATTAATCTTTATTAAAATAAAATCAAAATTCTTCATTTAGTGAACGCATTGAGTTAATTATTAATGAAAAATCAAAATACCAACAAATATTAAATTTAAGGTAATTAACAATGTAAGTAATTACCAATTTAATTAGAAAGAAGCTAAAAAAAAATTAAGAATTAACTTCTGTTTTGCATAACTCCATGATTTAACACTAAATAATTTTCTATTTATAAAAATTACCTATAATGACATTTTTATTTTGGAAAATTTTTTCTAAGAATCTTGATATCAGCTTGTGATTCATATTTTACAATAAAAACTTTACAGTCTGCTTGACTTTCATAATTTACAAGCTTACCGCCAGCGATTATTTGATGATTCTTTTGCTTACTTTCATAATCTACAAAAAAAACAGTATAATCTGCTTGACTTTCATACTTTACAATAAAAACTTTTGCTGCCATTTTTTTAAAAAATTTTAATATTTATACACTAATTCTTTGAGATTAAATTAATTGGATTATTATTTACTCTTTTTATAAGGGATATTGTTGTTCTAAAAATTTTTTACATACTTTCAATTATTTCATTAAAATCATCATCGCTTAGTTCTAATTGGTCTTTTATATAATGAATAGTGTCAACTTCATCCTTTACAATTTCATCATCAGCTTTTGACAATATAATCAACTCAATTATTAAGTTTTTAATAAAATCTTCATTATTTACACTTTTAATTAGTTCGCAAGAAACATCAATAACACTAAAAAAATCCGTTTGTCTGACTAAAGAAGTGTAGTCGTGAATTGATTCTGAATAATAGTTTGAAGAGAAGATTTTTAATTTACTTGCCATTATTAATTCATTATCATCGAGATTTCCATCGCTTATAATTAAAGCGTAATAAAGATTAAGAATTGCAGTGTTCATTTTTAAATTTTCCATAATAATTTTTTTTGATTTATAAAATTCAGTTAATAAATTGTCAATAAAAAAACAGCGTGGTCAATTGCCTACCGCTGTTGAGGTCCGACCAAGAACCCTTTTCACAAGTGAAGCAACGACCACGCTTTGGCGTGGCGTTTTGCTTACTATCCTGTGAAAATATTGAATATTGGTCGGTTTCAACAACAGAATTCGGCTAAACGCTATATTTTAAATGTTTTATGTCCTCTACATATTTTGTTTTTAGTTAAACAATTTTTTATTCAAATTCAAAAGTATTAAATATTTCACTAATTCAAAATTTTTTTTAAATATTTTAAGATAAATTACTTCTGTGTGTCGCTGAATGGCTCTTTTGATTTTTTTGGGGTGGCTTGTGTGGTCTCAAAACCAAATGTGCAATAAGTGTGCTGGCAAATATATTAATTTTTCTTTAATGCGTGTCTGTAAAACTTAATCTTTTGTCTTTAAGTTTTTGTCAAGTTTCACTATCAAGGTCAGAGCATACGCTTTGTTGCTAACAATGTGTAGATTTATTCTAAAGTATTGATATTGAGTAGAAAATTTAAAGATTAAAAAACATATTAAAATATTTAATTTCAATATATATTTATACATTTGCAGCACGCTGTTCTAATTTAAATTCTTAATTTTTATTACTATGAGAAAAAATTTACCAATGATTGTATGTTTTTTTGTGTTGTGTTTTCACCTGCAGGCACAAATTGTATTAACAGAAGCCAATACAAGTTTTACGCCCGGCACCTATAAGCCTGTCGGGGCCAATACATCAGGTTATACGGCACCCACATTAGGTGTTAACCAACAATGGAATTATGCCAACCTGACTCAAAGCAATGTGTATAATTTGTCATACAGTTTACCTGCCGACACGAACTTTCCTACTGCAACGTATATTGACTCAAACCTGTCTTCGGTTTTTATTCCGGGAAAATATTATTATTACGATGCCTATAATCAAACCGGTGTCAGTGGGGTTAATGCCCTGGGTGTTGTGGTAAATGAACAACATTATGGAAGTATTTCTGCCAACCCTACCGATTCCTGCATTTTTCCGCAGCAATTCAGTACTTATATTAACCCCACCTATATCATGCCCTTTCCAACTACAATGAGCTCATCCTGGTCGTCGGACAACAGAACAGCTCTCGATTTTGAACTTACGGTTGCAGCCTACAGCTTAAATCAGACCCCTTGCCAGAAAGTCACCCACACCAATAAGATGGACACAGTAATAAGTTGGGGAAATATGCGGGTGCCAACAGTTTCGGGTCCCAGCTTGGCTTACGATGTCCTTTTAGTGAAACGCATGACAGTTCAGACAGACAGTTTTTATATGGCCGGAAACCCCGCTCCACAGCCTTTGTTGACTGCTTTTGGTGTGTCACAGGGACAAACAACGGTAACCAACAGGTATTTATTCTGGAGAGAAAATGCCAGGTATCCTTTATTAGTCATAAACTTCGGAAGTAATAATTTTACAACACCCACAGGTATTTTTTATGACGGCGAAGCACAGTATGACCCGAACAACAGTATAGCTGATAATAATAACAACTCCGGTTTTGATTTGTTTCCCAACCCTTCTGACGGCAACTTTTCAATACAGCTGAATAATGCGGTAAATGAAGCGTTCAATTTAAATATATACAATATGTCCGGGCAAATAGTTCATTGTCAGCAATATAACTCATCGGTTAATGCACCTGATCGCATCAATGCCGGATCCCTGAAGCCAGGGATATATTTTGTTGAAATAGTTACTAAGGGCGGCATCATGACTTCGAAGCTAGTTGTTCAATAATATCAAACAGGCCGGGCCATTATATTTTAATTAATTTCCCGTTTTTAATGCTTTTTTTACCACTGTATATCCTGTACACATAAAGTCCAGGCTTAATATGAGACAGGTTTATTTCTTTATGCTGCTCATGTATGAATTCATGAATTACGCTTTTACCGCGGATGTCGAATATTTCAATGTCTAAAGTTTCATCGCAGGATTTATCAAGGTAAATGGTATTTTGAGTAACGGAGGGATAAAGTTTACAGGGGCTTATGTTTTCCGAAATAGGTGCAACTGGCACAGGCGACATCTGAAAGACAATATTGTCAATCCACACTTCGGCATCGAGGTCATCCGTGCCACCGTTTTCATCAACAAGGCTGAGCCCAAGGGTAATGGTAGTGTTTTTCCGGGCTGTAACATCTATCATCATTTGCGACCAGGTTGGCATGGTGTAATCCATCCACAAAGGGGGTGTAACAATGGTGTCGTTTATGAGAACGTACATTTTATCAATATAGGGAGGGTTGCCTGTATCATCTTCTGTGTCAATTTTGTAATCGAATTTTATATAATTTGCATAGGGCGGTATGTAGAGGCGGTCGTGCCTTTTGGAATCATCACCGCTGCGCAGCACGAGATACGTATTGTTGATGTCGGCATTGCCACCGCCGCCGTGGTACCACCAGCCAGGCAATTTATTGTACAGCACGCCGCCCCTTTCAAAGTCGCCGTTCATGATGCCTTCGTTTTCAAATGTGAAGAAAGGATTACGTTGCGGCCCTGTGCGGGGTGGTCTGAAAGCACTGCCCCCGCCGTTAATGCTGTAATAATACCCATCGTGGATAGAAGTGTCGGTGATAGTCTCCAGATACCATTCGCGGATGCCATCGTGTGATATAGTACCTTTGTAAGAAGAATAGGTTCCATCTACAGGACGTCCGTTAAGACTGAAAAGAGCGTTTTGCCAGTAGGAATCAGCCCAGCCCACACCGTTCCAACCCTCTACACCCGAATGTATTGAGTCAGGATTGGCATCATAATCTGTTATAGTAATGCCTAACCCGCCGGAATCGTGGGCATCGATATAGGTAAGCTGCTCTACCGGAATACCCAGCACAAGAAGCCTCTCTGCACATTCTCCATTCACGGTACAACCCCTGCTGTGGCCAATGAAATGCAATTGATTAAGGTTGAATAATCCCATGTTGTAGCCATTCATCAGCGCTGCAAAAAGTGCAGCACCAGCCCCTTCGCTGAAGCCTTTATGCAGGTCGTTACTGTCGTCCCACCAATCAAAAAGAAGCACGGTGCGCATACCTGAACCGCTTTTATAATCGAAATTCCCTGTTGTTTTGTTGTACACCCTTATGGTGCCGCCCCCTGCACGGGCCACTATGCCGTTGGCCATATCGAGCATCCAGCCGTTTACCGGGTCCGACAACAGGTTGGCATAACCGTGACTGATTACAGTGGTCTGGGCATGAAGCATGACCATTGCAAAAAATGAGCAGGCTAACAAACACACATTTTTCATGATATCCAGCTTAAAAAACAGGAAGATATGAGAGTTCGAATTTATGTATTTTTATTTGTTAATATTAAATTTAATATAAATATTTTTTTATTTTGGATTTATAAATAATAATTTATATTTTAATTTTATATGTTTATATATTTTTCTTTTATATCCACGTAATTGACACTTTGATATATGCAGGTATTAATAAATGATATATATCTTGCAGAAATTTATCTTTAACATCAATAAATATTTCATATAACCGATTAAATAACGGTTCAAAATATATTTAGGCAAATATCATTTTCAGCAGAAAGGATTTTTATAAATTCGTATGTTTGTAAACTTTTATGAAAAGCGACGAAAAGAACACCTTCAAGACAAAACTTATAGAGCTGTGCAAAGCTCAGCATCTGAAAACTATTGAAAATCTCAGGTCAGCTATGGAAGAGTGCCAGCAGATGGCCAATGACTATGGCCCGCCAAAGGACAGGTACGATGCCTTCCGCTCACAGATGCTGCGTAAAAGGGACCTCTATGCCCAACAGATGCAGAAAGCCAACCATGAGTTGGTTTTGTTAACTACCCTAAAACCCGGCGAACTGAAGGACAAGGTAGAATTTGGCGCTGTGGTCGTGTGCGACAAAGCTACGTATTTCGTTTCTATAAGTATGGGGTTGGTCAAATGTGAGGGTCAGGATGTGCTTTGCATATCACCTGCCGTACCGGTGTACAAGGCGCTTGCCGGCCTGAAAGCAGGAAATACTACCCATTTCAACAATAACCCTATATCCATTCAGGATGTCTATTGAAATTCAATGTCCTGAAGCCTGCCGTGCGTGTAAGCACATAACTATGGATGAGGTGTCGTCACTGCAACAGAAGACATCATTTCTGAAAAACAAACTGGCCCAACATAAAGATATAATAGCTGATATTCACGCTGTGAGCGGGAATCAGCGCCTGGGATATCGCAACAAAGTGTGCCTGCATGCTACTTATGCTGATGGGCGTTGGCATTTCGGTCTAATGTCGCGGAAAGTGTTTGTGCCCCTTCCCTTGTGCCCGGTGCACGCACCTATAGTTAATACGACAGCAGCTTTCCTGGCCGGCGTGATGCCCCCACCGGATATATTTCCCCTCCATTTTTATGTGCAGTCGGGCAAGCAACTTATGCTGGTTGTAAAATCGCGCACTCTGCCCCTTACCGACTGGCTAAGTCCTGAGGTGGAAGGCTTTCTGCAAACGCAGGGCATAGAGGGTCTATGGCTGCACCTGAACCCATCGGCAGGGCACAAGGTGTTTATGAAAAACAATTTCTTCCTCCTTAGTGGCAAGCCGCACTCTTTGGATGCCCATGGCCTGCGGTATGGCCCCATGTCGTTTCAGCAGCTTATTCCCGCCCTGTACGATGATTCGGTGGCCAAAGCAATGGATTTCCTTAAACCGGACAAGAATAGTGTTGTCGTGGACCTATACTGCGGCACGGGTTATACCTGTCTGCAATGGCACAGCAGAGGAGCGGTTACTACGGGCGTTGAACTGAACGGAGAAGCTGTAGGTTGTTTTAAAGTGAATGTGCCCGGAGTTGAGGTTCTGAGGGGTAAATGTGCAGACCGTATCCCGCAACTGGAAGTATTTACCCATCAGCATAAAGGTTTTACACCGCTGCTGTACGTTAATCCGCCTCGCACAGGTATTGAAGAAAAAGTGCTCAGGTGGATTACTGAGAGTTACAGACCTTTGCGCATAGCCTATCTGTCGTGCAGCCCGGGTACATTATCCCGCGACCTTACGCTGCTGGAGGCTGGAGGTTATAACACCGAAGGTATTATACCTTACGATTTTTTCCCGCAAACCATACATGTTGAGTGCCTGGCTTTGTTATCGCTGTTTTAGCAGTAGTTAAATTTTTCATTATCATTCAAAAAACTTACATTTGTTGTTGATTTTTAGTTAAAATGGTACAAATCACAAACGCTCCCTATAGTAAATTAAACCGGTTGAATTACTTTATAGTAATTGTTTCATGCATTTTGTGCCTGGTTCCTTTTTTTATTCTGAGTATATATGTGCATCCCAATGCCGAGGATTACTCCCACTCTTTTCTACCCAGATACAGTTCCACGTTTTATTTCGTTTTCGATTTTTTTAAAAATAAAGAAGCCCGCTTGTTCACTAACCTGCTGTATGCCATAAACCCGCTCAGGTTTGAAGCATTTTGGGCTTACAAGCTGATACCCCCTGTATTGCTGTGCGGGCTTTATACTGCTTTGTATTTCTGTATCAAAACGATAGCCCCGTATAATTCCGGAAAACGTTCCCTTTGGGTACTTACCCTGCTTATATTATGCCTGTTTCTCGGCCTGGCACCTTCGCCTGTGCATGCTTTATACTGGATGTCGAGCAGTTTTAACTACACCACTTCTATTATCCTCTTATTGCTGCTGCTCACAGTCGTCTTCAGTGCTGTGAGAAAACTGAGGGAAGGCCAGGTGTTAAAAACCGGGAAGCTGGTGTATATGGTATTGCTCCTTTACGCGCTGGTGCTGTCGAACGAAATATTTATATTTTCGTTGCTGTTCCTGGTAGGGATATTGTATCTGCGTACGCTCATAAAGCGCCTGCCCGAAAGAAATCTTTTCCTGTTGCTTTTACTGGCAGAAGTATTGGCATCCTTCATTTATTTCATACCGCATGTGCTTATACCCGAGGCCTCGCACGAGGTAATTCATCCCGAAGCTTTGCCCGTTAGCGGCGCCCTGTGGCTCTCTTTAAAAAACACCCTGCTCAACCTGCTGCAATGGACTTTTTTAAATCCGCCGCTCCTTATTTTTTCAGTCATTTTGTTCTTTTACATCAGGTTTAACAACGGCAACCTTTTACGGAATGTCCCCCTGCCGGCCACACGAGGCCTTTTTTTTTACGGACTGACGGCATTTGTCACACTGATGCTGTGGCTTGTTCCTTATTACCTGTTCAGGGGATTTGAGCACATCCCGCAACGGATTTTCAACATGCAGTATTTCCTTTTTATTCCACTCTGGCTTTACTGGGTGGCTGCTGCAGCAAGCTCTCATGTACCGTCTGTACGCCCTGCCGGTACGCCCTTAAAACCTTTGCTGACAGGGCTACTTGTAATGGCCTTTTCGGTATCACTGGTCAGGGCGCCCAATGTTATCCGAGCTTACAGCGACCTGCTGGGGGGCAGCGCAAAGGCCTACGACTTGGAAATAGAGCAGCGCCTTGACGCGTTTGAAAAGGCTGCCCAAAGTCCTGACCGCACAGCACACATTCAGGTGCTCAGGAACCGCCCGTTTACGATTTACTTCCCCCCCGAACTCGAAGCCGACAGCCGCAAGAACATCTGGAATACGGCCTACGAAAACTACTTTAACCTCGTTGATATTAAAGTGTCTGATTCCACCCACCAAATAACCCGTACACCATGAGCCGCCGGTCTTTTATAACTACCCTGCTGACCGCATTTACCCTCACGGTAATGGTGTTTTTATATACACTGCATTTCAGGTATTGCAGCGGCTCATATACCCTTATGAAGCTCAGGCTCAGCATGAGCGAAAACAATGTAACTGCTGTGGAAAAACTGTGCAACCTGAAATCCTTCAGCGACAGTTTTATGCTCATGCTGCCATTGATTGAAAGCCAGCAATTTGTACCCACTGACAGCGTGTTTACCAACCGGCTTATCAGATTGCATGCAGAAAACAGACCCCTTGATTTTATTTATGCTGTTTCCGGACTGCTGCTGCAAACAGGGGGCAGTATGGTAAACCAGCACGAAAAAACATCGGGAAAAGGGAAAATACTGACCCAATATTATAAGCTGAAAGGCCGTGATTATTCAATTGGAATCTCGTTTTATTTTGAACGGAATGAGAGCGAACTGCAATTGCAATGTATTGAAAAATTGTTTGTTACGCCTATTTGAAAAAGAGAACATGATGTTATATAACCGATGGGTTAACCCACCGATTCTCATTAAGAATAATTTTATAATAGCCTGATATTCAAACACAAAAACGTTATTAACCGTTAATAACGAATCTAATTATATGGTTTTTAATTCTCAAAAACCGACGAGTTAACCTTTCAGTTTATTTTCCAGAACTTTTTTGTACACCTCCCGGGTTTTCAAGGCTGTGTTTTTTGTGGTAAACTGCTGAAGTTTAGTACTGGCA
>JAKIYU010000071.1 GCA_022708385.1 Bacteroidota bacterium
AAAACCGGCTTCACCGTCGCAATAAAGGCTAAATTCATCATAACCTCCTCTGCCTCCATTACCACCGGCACCACCCCCTCTTATACCACTGCCTACCGGAGCGCCCCCTGCACCCCCATGCCCGTTTGCATCTAGGTCGCAGTTGATAATGCCACCACTGTCTTCACCTCCGGCAATACCATTGAAACCATAGTTGCCAGGCTGCCCGTCAGTACCAGGTAAGCCGTTCTCACCCGAACTGGCCATCCCTACTTCTATTTTACAACGTGAAATTAAATAGTTATCGCAAGTGTCTGTTATATGTATGCCATATATAGAATGGCCACTGCGCTGCGTTGTACCATTAGCTCCCGAAAGTTTGACATTGATAAACAAATCTTGTAGAGTCCAGTTACTGGTATGATGGGCGACAACACCCCTGTAAAATCCAAAAGTATCGGTATTTATAACAGCGGTTTCAAGGGGGGCGTCTATATTAATTATGGTTGTTTCAGCTGAAGATTTTATCCAGATATTATTGTTTACGGCATAGCCACCGTCAATAGTAAGGTCATCTTTCAGTTGAATAATCTGTGTTTCATTATAAATGCCTCCCTTCATTCTAATAGTATTCCTGGAGCCGGTAGCCATAGTAATAGCATAAGCCAACGTTTTAACCGGTGCAGCTGGAGTACCCGCTACAGATGTATCGGTGCCATCAGGTGAAACATATACAAAATCGCAGTGAGAGGAGCCTACAATAACCTGGCAAGCGGGAGAAACGGTATTACTGCCGGTACAGTTATCCTGATATTCTACGGATATCTGGTACAAACCGTACGAAGAAAAAGTAACATTGGTACTTGAGCTGGTGGGGGTTTGAAAAACAAGCCCGTTGGAACCGCTCCACAAAAATGAAGCATTGACTATCGCATTGGAATCGGGCGGTTGAACAGTTGAAAAATTATGTGTGGAATTAGGTAAAACCATTGAGCCGCATGAGGGGCTGATAACTGGAGAAGCAGGGTAGGGCTGATAAGTTACCCTGACACTTTGTGAAATGGTTGACGTGTTTGAAAAGCCGGGAATACAACCCGATGACGCTAATACTCTGTAATTGCGTGTCCCGTTAATTACCGGTACAGTAAAGGAAGAACTGTTGGCCCCGCTTATGTCTGTCCACCCTCCGGCGGGATTGAGCGATGTGGTATTGCTTTTTTGCCATTGGTAATATAAAGCCGATGAGTCGGCAACGACAGTGAGTGTTAATGGGGCAGGAGCACATAAAGTGGTATCGGGCGAAGGCTCTGACGGCTGTTTGATGATAAGAGGCGGATTGGCTATTTCCCACCGCACTCTTACTTTTACTTCATAATTAGCACATGTAAACCACCCGTAATAATTCCATTGACACATAGGGTCGTTAGTGAAACTAATAGAACCCAAAGTATTGGTTTGGGCAAGATATTCATCAGCAAGAAAACAAAAAGGCTGGTCGCAGCAACCGTCGTATGTACACCTGTCGGTAATGCCAAACCAGGCACAATCTTTTTCAAAACCGTAAAACCTGAGGTTGATTTGCGTGGCAGAAGAATTGGAAATGTTGCGTATGGTATAGGGCAATTCACCACTGGGGTCTGTGGTATCTATTGTATAAGGTACAGGGGCTACATCGTCCCTGTAAACGCAATCACCTCCCGACCACACAGGGTCGTTGTTATCATTAGCCCATACTTGCCAGGTCAGGTCGGGACCGCCAAAAATGCCATCGCTTGTAATACTGCTTCTGAGAGCAATAACCTGAACTTGATAATTTACATTTTGAGAAAAAAGATTGTTATAAACTGATATTGCTATCAGAGAAAAAAGGGCTAAAAAATATTTCATTTCAGAAAGCAGATTTGCGTGGATTTTTCATGACAAACCTACGTTAAATTTGCATAATATACAAATTAATTTGTTACCTGCCGCCAAATTCCATCAGATAGGCTTTTATAAAGCTATCTATTTCGCCATCCATAACAGCCTGCACATTTGAGGTTTCCATACCGGTTCTCAGGTCTTTAACTAGTTTATAAGGGTGCATCACGTAATTGCGAATCTGTGACCCCCATTCAATTTTCTTTTTGGAACTTTCGATAGCTGCCTGCGCTTCCTGTTTTTTTCTTAGTTCAATTTCATAAAGCTGCGATTTTAGCATCTGAAGCGCTTTTTCTCTGTTTTGTTGTTGCGAACGTGTAACCTGGCATTCAACAATGATGCCGCTGGGTTCATGTTTTAACCTCACGGCCGTTTCTACTTTGTTTACGTTTTGTCCACCGGGCCCACTCGAACGAAATGTGTCCCACGAAATATCAGCAGGGTTAATATCTATTTGAATATCATCATCTACCACAGGATAAACATATACGGAGGCAAAAGAGGTATGGCGCTTGTTGGCTGCATCAAAAGGTGAAAGCCTAACGAGGCGGTGTACACCATTTTCACTTTTAAGATAGCCGTATGCAAATGAGCCTTCAATTTCAATGGATGCCGATTTTATTCCCGCCACATCACCTTCCTGCACGTCGAGAATATTGGTCTTATAACCATTCCTTTCGGCATAACGCAGGTACATACGCATAAGCATATCAGCCCAGTCCTGGCTTTCGGTACCCCCTGCACCCGAATTGATATTCAGTATAGCACTGAGTTTATCCTCTTCATTGCGAAGCATATTTTTGAACTCAAGATCTTCGATAGCTTTAAGTGACACCTCATATTGGTTTATTACTTCCTGCTCTTTAGCCATACCCTCAATTAAAAAATCATACAGTACAGTCAGTTCATCGTAACATTCTTTCGCTTTCAGAAAGGCTGTTACCCATATTTTTTTTTCCTGTATGGTTTTAAATTTTTGCTGGGCAGCTTTGGGATTATCCCAAAAATCAGGTGCTTCAGTTTCTTTTTCGAGAATGTTTATTTCAGTTGTTTTAGTTTCAACGTCAAAGAAACCTCCTCAGGTCATCAAGCCTTTTTTCGATTTTTTTTATGTCTTCAAATAGTGCCATTACTAGATTTTATTATTAAAGCAATGAATAAATAAGGTCATATTCAAAGCCTTTCGACATGCAAAAATAAACTATTTTTTGTTTACTTGTCTGCAGGTCCTTTTCATTTTTTAAAACAGCTTTTTTTTTAAGAATTAAATCACTTAAAATACGCCTGTATTCTGTCTCATCAATTTTTTCCAAATGTAAAAATACCTGTTCTCTTGAAAATTTTTGTTTTAAAAGCTCTGCACCTATTTTAACACGCCCCCATTTGTTTTGTCTTAATTTGCTGCGTATAAATAATTCTATAAACCTATCGGAATCAATAAAGCCGTCTTTACAAAGTAATTGTATGACTTGGGTTGCAGTTTCTGGTGATGCTCCCCATTCTTTGAGTTTTTTTTCTGTTTGAAATACCGAACGCTCCTGCGTGGAACAATATTTCTGTGCTTTTTGCAGAAAGTATTTCAGGGTAAATTCTATTCCCCGATTTTGGCTATGTTCTTTCGAATACATTTTTTAAAGTTTGTATTCGTCTTCTTTCTTATTAAAAAAGTGATATTCCAGCAAATTATAAGCAGAATAAGGTTTTATTACAATCCAAATACGATTTTTGAAAATCCATTTCATCCTCAGTGAGGGGAACCCTTTGGTTAAATAGGCATAGATAAATGGATGTACCTGAAGTTTTACATACTTTTCATTTTGCTCGTTTGCCAGATATTTAATGTAGTTTTCAATTTCGTAAGTAGTAACTATGCTGGCTTTAACTTCACCGGTACCACCGCAGGCAGGGCATTTTTCGGTAGTTTCAACACTCATCTCTGGCCTAACCCTTTGTCTGGTTATTTGAACAAGACCGAATTTGCTGGGAGGCAATATAGTGTGTTTGGCGCGGTCGTTTTTCATCAAAGCGGTCAAATGTTCAAACAGTTTTCTTCTGTTGACGGCCAGGTGCATATCAATAAAGTCAATTACAATAATACCTCCCATGTCTCTCAGGCGTAGCTGACGCGCAATTTCCGTAGCGGCTTCGAGGTTTACTTCAATGGCATTGGCTTCCTGATTATTGTCGGCATTCATCCGGTGGCCGCTGTTTACATCAATCACATGCATGGCTTCGGTGTGCTCAACAATAAGATAAGCCCCCCCCTTAAATGTAATATTTTTGCCGAAAGAGTTTTTTATTTGTTTGTCAATGCCGTAATGTTCAAAAATGGGGACTTTTGATTTGTGCGTTTTTACAATATCTACTTTATCGGGAGAAATTTGCCGTACATAATTTTTTATTTCATCTGCCAGCTGTGTTTCTGATACGTAAATATTATTGAAAGACTCATTAAGTAAATCTCTTAAAATGACTGAAGTTTTGTCAATTTCTCCGATTATTTTTTGGGGAGGTCTTGCCGATTTTAGTTTTTCATAAAGAAGCTTCCATTTTTCCACAAGGTTGTTCAGGTCAGCATCAAGGTCGGCTACTTTTTTATTTTCGGCTACGGTGCGTATTATCACGCTGAAGTTTTTGGGTTTGATGCTTTGTACAAGCCGTTTAAGCCTGTTTTTTTCTTCTACACTTTTAATTTTCTGAGAAATGGAAATTTTATCGGAGAAAGGTACCAAAACAAGATATCTGCCTGCCAGAGATATTTCTGAGCTGATTCGCGGGCCTTTAGTAGATATGGGCTCCTTGGCAATTTGAACAAGGATGTTTTGTCCCTGAGAAATGACATTGGATATTTTTCCGTTTTTTTCAATTTCGGGAGAAAAAACAAAATCATCAAGTTTGTGGGTTTGTATTTTATTATCGCAGACACCCTTTGTAAATTGCATCAACGACTTTATCTGAGCTCCCAAATCCAGATAATGCAGAAAAGCGTCTTTTTCATAACCGACATCCACAAAAGCTGCATTAAGACCAGGAATTATCTTTTTTATGCGGCCCAAATAAATATCACCCACAACAAAATTATTGTCGGTTTTTTCTTTGTGTAATTCAACAAGCTTCTTTTCTTCCAAAAGAGCTATATTGACTTCACTGGCATTATTGTCAATAATAAGTTCCCTGTTCACGCTGTTTCAAATTTATACGCATCCCGTTATCTCAGGGCTTAACCTAAATAATGTACAATAGGAATAGGTATAGAAACCAATATTATAAGTAAATAATATTATGTCTAGGAAACTTACTTCCTCTTCTTATGCCTGTTCTTCCGTAGTCTTTTTTTTCTCTTATGAACGGCCATCTTGTGCCTTTTTCTTTTTTTTCCGCTTGGCATAATGTATTAATTTTAATGAATCAAAAAAAAATTATTTTTTGATGTTGTTTTTAACTTTATTTAAAAATATTTTGGCAGGTTTAAACGAGGGTATGTTGTGTGCAGGGATTACAATCGTTGTATTCTTTGAAATATTTCTTCCTGTTTTTTCTGCACGTTTTTTAATTATAAAACTGCCAAAACCCCTCAGGTAAACATTTTCGCCTTTGCTCATAGCACCTTTAACAACATCCATGAAGGTTTCGACTGTTTTTTGTACTTGAACTTTTTCAATGCCTGTTTTGTTGGTAATTTCAGTTACAATTTCAGCTTTAGTCATAACAATTTCAGTTTAAAGTAATTAATATCTTCTTGATTTTAGGGCTGCAAATATAATCTTTTTTGATGAAACAGCTATTATAAATTAATTTTTAATTTTTTTTATTTGTTTTTTTGAAACTTGTTAATTAATGAGCTTATATAAGCATGTATTTAAAAAAAAAATATTATTTTTGTGTGGTTATTTATTCTTGTTTAATAAATAACCTGAAAAATCTTTAAAAGGAACATGTTTGATAAAAGGATACTTGTTGTTGAAGATGATGCGCTTAACGCATTGTATTTCAAAGAAGTATTAGAGTCCAAGGGCTATCAGGTGGTAGGTGTTGCCGAATCTTCCGAAATGGCACTTATAGAGACACGGAAATTATTACCGGACTTACTTCTGATGGATATAGGCTTAAAAGGTAAAACAAATGGTATTGAAACAGCAAGGGAACTAAAAAAATACAATATCCCCATAGTTTTTCTTACCGCGAACAATAATAAAGAGGTTTATCAGAAAGCCAAGGAAGTTAAACCGGCTGGTTACATAATCAAACCTGTTGATGAAACGGAGCTTTTCAATGTCGTTGAACTCGCTTTTTCGAAAAAGGGGAGACAAGTTTCCAAAGAGGTGTATTTAAAAGAATTACAAAAAAAATACATTATCGAAGAAATTGGTGAACGCCCTTTTTTGTTTTTTGAACAGTACTACAACAAAAACATTAAGAAAACCCTTGTTGTGGCAACCACTACAAGATTCAATATTCAAAACCAGCTTGAAGATTCTTTCGAAACGATAATTAATCTTCAGAAAACAAACAATATTCAGCGGGTAAATAAATTTTTTGAATCCGTTAACGGCAAACTTCCCGTTGGGGGTATTTTTATAGGCCATGCCGAAACCAAAGGCTTAAAAAAGAAAATGATACTCGAAAAATACCCACCTGTATTTAATTATCTTTTTTACATTTTGTACTTTTGTTATAAAAGGGTATGGCCTAAATTACCAGGCCTTAAAAAGATTTATTTTATTCTTACAAAAGGCCGCAATAGAGCTATGTCGCGGGCAGAGGTGCTGGGACGCTTATATTCATGTGGCTTTGAAGTGCTCGAAGAATCATTTATTGATTCAAACCTGCACTTTGTTGCCAAAAAAATTAAAGAACCTTCTTACGATATGCATGCTTCATACGACCTGATATTTAAAATGAAAAGAGTTGGCAAAAACGGGAAGTTAATAAATGTGTATAAGTTCCGTACCATGCATCCTTATGCCGAATTTCTACAGGACTATATTTTAAAACATAACGGTTATTCGGAAATTGGCAAACCTGCCCACGATTTCAGGCTGACTTCATGGGGCAGATTTATGAGAAGATATTGGCTTGATGAATTACCGCAACTTATAAATGTGCTGAAAGGAGAAATGAAACTGGTGGGTATTAGGCCATTGAGTCAGAGGTTTTTGCAGGAATATCCCGAAGATATATTAAAACTAAGACTTAAACATAAACCCGGTTGTGTACCGCCGTATGTTGCACTTTTAAAACAAGATGTAAAAGAATATATTGAATCAGAAAAAATATATCTTTTGGAAAAGGAAAAGAATCCTTATACAACGGATATTAAATATTTCTTTAAAGCAATATATAACATTATAACGAATAAAATCAGAAGCGCTTAATGGATAAAACTATAAGATTTGCATTAGCCGGTTGTGGTAGAATTGCACAAAGACATGCTGAACATATAAATAATAACGGAACCCTGGTCGCTGTTTGTGATAAGAATATTATTAAGGCTGATGAAATCGCACAAAAATATAAAGTTGATGCCCGTTACAATTTTGACGATTTTATTGAAAACTTAAAAGGTAAAGCAGATGTGGTATCGGTATGTACACCTAATGGCCTACACGCTGAACATACTATAAAAGCACTAAGAGCCGGGTTTCATGTGTTATGTGAGAAACCTATGGCCATTAATGTACATGACTGCGGCATGATGATACAGGAAGCCGAAAAAGCCAATAAACGCCTTTTTATTGTTAAGCAAAACAGATTCAATCCCCCCATTAATGCATTAAAAGAAATTATTAATAACGATAAACTTGGCAGAATATACAGCGTTCAGCTTAATTGCTTTTGGAACAGAAACAATGAATATTACCTCGATTCGGACTGGAAGGGAACCAAACTGCTCGACGGCGGTACTTTGTTTACTCAGTTCAGCCATTTTGTCGATTTGCTCTACTGGCTCATTGGCGACATAAAAGATGTTTTCGCTTTCGGCGATAACTTTCACCACAATCATATTATTGAATTTGAAGATACGGGTGTAGTAGCCTTACGTTTTTACAACGGCGTAATCGGTACGATTAATTATACAGTAAATGCCTATGCCAAAAACATGGAAGGCTCTATAACCATATTTGCCGAAAAAGGTACGGTTAAGGTAGGTGGTCAGTATCTCAACATTTTTGAATACCAGTCAATCGAAAACCTTGAAATTAAAGACCTACCCGAAGGCAATCCCCCCAACTTATATGGACAATATGTCGGTTCTATGTCGAACCATGGCGATGTTTATAAAAATATAGTGGACGTGCTTAATAATAACGGCATTATTGCTACTAATGGATTTGAAGGATTAAAAACTGTTGAAATTATTGATAAAATTTACAGCAGTATTAAACGAAATTCATAATTTTGCCCTTCATTTCTAAACGGTCTCCCTTTTATGAATTATATTAAGAAAGAAGTAGCTGTTCGCAATGTCAGCTTCGGAAAAAATGTTACTGTAGTAGAACCTGCTAATATTTATGGTTGCACCATTGGTGACGATTGCTTTATAGGCCCCTTTGTCGAAATTCAGAAAGACGTAACCATTGGAAACAACTGCAGAATACAATCACATGCATTTATTTGTGAACTTGTAACCATTGGAAACGATTGTTTTATTTCCCATGGCGCCATGTTTATTAACTATTTGTTCAAAAACGGCAAGTTGTCGGGCGGCGACAAAACAATGTGGAATAATACGGTAATTGGCAACAATGTTATTATTGGCACAAATGCCACCATACTTCCTGTAAAAATAACCGACAACGTTGTGATTGGAGCCGGTTCGGTGGTAACAAAAGATATTAACGAACCCGGTATTTATGCCGGTAACCCGATTAAAAAAATAAGAAATATTTAAATTGTTTAATATGATGCATGTCCCCTTTGTTGATTTGAAAGCGCAGTATCTGTCCATTAAAGAAGATATTGATAAAGCTGTTAGTAATGTGATTGAGGAAACTTCCTTTGTGGGTGGCCCTTATGTAAAGAAATTTGAAGAAGCATTTGCCAAAGCTTATGGCATGAAACATTGTATAGGAGTTGGTAATGGCACTGATGCTATTTATATTCTACTAAAAATGTTAGGCATTGGAAGCGGTGATGAAGTGATAACAGTTGCCAACAGTTGGATTTCTACGTCTGAAACCATTTCTCAAACAGGAGCCAAACCTGTTTTTGTGGATATTGAAGAAGATTATTTCAACATAAATCCATCACTCATTGAAAGAAAAATCACACCCCGCACTAAAGCTGTTATTCCTGTACACCTTTATGGTCAACCAGCCTTAATGGATGAAATTGTGAATATTTGTGAGAAATACCAACTTACTTTGGTTGAAGACTGCGCTCAGGCTCATTTTGCACAATATAAAGGGCGCTTTGTTGGCACTTTTGGAATGGCATCCACTTTTAGTTTTTATCCCGGCAAAAACCTTGGTGCTTATGGCGATGCAGGTGGCATACTGACCAACGATGATACCCTCGCCGAAAAAATGAGAATGTATGCCAATCATGGGGCTTTAAAAAAACATCAGCACCAGATAGAAGGTATTAACAGCAGGCTCGACAGTATGCAAGCGGCTATACTTACAGCAAAACTTCCCCATATTCATAAATGGAATAATGCCCGCCTCGACAGAGCATTATTATATAATAAATTGCTTGAAGGTGTGAATGAGGTGAAAACACCTGTTATAAGGAAAGATTGCAAACATATTTTCCATGTGTATGAAATTAGGGTAGAAAAGCGAAATGAGCTTATTGACTTTCTAAACAGTAAAAACGTTCAAACGGCAATTCATTATCCCACACCATTGCCACTGCTTCCTGCTTATAAATATCTGGGTTATAGCAATGAAGATTTTCCTGTGGCTGCAAACTATATGGGGAAAATACTAAGCCTTCCGATGTATCCTGAACTTACTGATGCTCAGGTTGTGTATGTGGTTAATTGTATTAAAGAATTTTACGGGCGCAATTAATCCTTTTGTTTGTTTCCTGATAACAGCGATTGATAAAGAGCCTTGTCTTTAAGGATATCAATGGCTTTATTAAAGGTTACGTCAATTTTATGAATATTGGGATAAAAACCCCTGTTATTGAATAAGTTACGCCCGATATAAGCTTTCATTTCAGCTTTAATGACAGGAGCCGAATCCTTTATTTCCTTGGCCGATGCTGTTATTCCTTTCTTTAAGGCATAAGAGGTAAAATTTTCAAGTAA
>JAKIYU010000072.1 GCA_022708385.1 Bacteroidota bacterium
GCTCGACATTTTCTCCTCTGAACTCAAAAACGGGCAGTTCCAGAAAGCCAAAAACCTCAAACCACCCTTTAATTCCAGCGCCGATGACTTCGGATTTGTGTTTAAAAACGAAAAGAAACACGAAGGCTTCTTCTGCAGTAACCGCCCCGGCGGTGTTGGCGACGACGACATCTATTACTTTTCACTCATCCCTGTCATCATAACCCTCTCGGATAAAGTGGTTGACAACGAAACGCAGAAACCCCTCAAGGATGTGATGGTCTATCTGCAAGGCGACGACGGCTTCCTCGACTCGGTGCTTACCGATAAGAACGGCATGTATAAATTTACCAAACTGAAATCGAACACCGTTTATAAACTCTATGCGCAAAAAGACGGCTATCTGGACGATTCCAAGTTTAAGGCTGTAGGCGACGAAAAGTACAGCATTGACCTGACACTCGGAGAAACCTTTTCGCTGATTAAAATTACCAAAGAAGAAATAGAAATCAAGAATATCTACTACGACTATGCTAAGTGGAGCCTTAGGGAGGAATCGAAAGAAGAGCTTAAAAAGCTGGTGAAGATACTTAACGAAAACCCGGTCATCAAGATAATGATTAACTCGCATACCGATATCAGGGGCAGTGCCTCATACAATCAGGAACTTTCCGAAAAGCGCGCCCAGTCGGTGGTCGAATTTCTTGTGGCCAACGGTATCAGCATGGCGCGTCTGAGTTACAAAGGCTGGGGCGCCGAGCGTCTGCTTATACAGAATGCCGTTACCGAAGAAGAACACCAGGCCAACAGAAGAACCACCTTCAACATTCTTAATGTGGAAGAAATCAGCTCAAAATATGTGGTAAAAACTTTTGAACCTGTCGATTTTAAAAAGGAAGCAGAAAAATTAAACAAGGATAAAAATCAAAATACAAACACCGACGGCCCTATCACACCTGAAATGATTAATAATACCATCAATGCTTTCTTCGAAGGCGAATCGGACAAGACTGTCGATGAAATTTTAGAAATGATTAATACGTTATTTGAATAAATTTGTAATTTTAACGCCAAATTATATTTTATGAAACATAAACTATTTATCGCAGTAATATTTATTTCATTTTTCGTAGTTAAATTCGCTGCTGCACAGGGTGTCAAAGTTGTTGTCGAAGCGCCTGAAACAGCAAAGAACAACGAAGAGTTTGAAGTAAAAATAAATATTTCAAAAGGTGACATCGGTGGATTTGCACGTTTGCAGCTCGATTTCCCTGAAGGTTTTTCGGTAAAATCCACTCAAACACAGGGTGCCACTTTTTCTTTCAAAGAAAACAAAGCACGTTTTCTATGGATGGCTTTACCGGCAGAAAGTGAAATTAAAGTCAATTGTCTTGTTACAGTTTCTTCTGCAGTAGGTGGTAGCCAGGATTTTGAAGGAACTTTCTCATACGTCCTAAATAATGAAACCCAGCGCGAACCCATAGCAAAAAAAAGTATTGTAATTGGTGGACTAGGTTTAGCAGTTAAAGAAAATGTAAAAGTTGAAGTAAAAGAGGTAAAGAAAGAGGAAGTAAAAGAAGGAAATAATGCCATTGATGCTGAAAAGCTTGAAGCTGAAAGAAAACAAAGAGAACTTGCTATAGCCAAATCGGAACAGGAAAGAAAAGAAAGGGAAGAAAAAGAGAAAAAACTGAAGGAAGAACAGGCCCAGAAAGCAAGGGAAGAAGCTTTGGCACGTGAAGAAGAGGAAAAAAGAATAGCCAACGAAAACAAAGTTGTGGAAGAGAATAAAGTGGAAGATAATAAGCTGGCCGAAGAGAACAAGGTGGAAGAAAACAAAGTGGTTGAGGAAAACAAGGTGGAAGACAACAACAATGTTGTAAACGAGGAACAACAGCAGAAAGACCGTGAAGAGGCCGAGAAATTTGAACAGGAGAAGAAGGCACGCGAGGAAGAAGAAGCACGCCTGGAAAGGGAAAGATTGGCACGTGAAGCCGAAGAACGTCGGCTGGCCGAAGCCATGAATAATGAGCAAAAAGAAGAACTTAACAATAACGAAAATGTTATCATTAATGAAAATGCTAACAATAACGAAGAAGCCCAGAAAGAACAGGAACGTCTGGCCAGAGAACAGGAAAACCAGCGACTCGAGGCTCAAAGATTAGCCCAACTTGAAGAGGAGCAAAGAAAGGAAAGAGAAAGGATTGAAAGGGAAAGAATAGAAAAGGAAAATGCGCTAAAAAATAATAATTTTAAAAACAATAATTCAGGAAACAATATAAATAAAGCCGCTGTTAGCAGTGATGTTGACTTTAGGGTACAGGTGGGGGCTTCGAGGCAGGTCGCCGAGCCCAGTTACTACAATAAACTCAAAAAAGGTATCACTGAATTTGATGTAAAGCAGAACGATGGCACTGATGGATGGTACAGATATACCATTGGCTCTTTCAACAATGTGGGCGAAGCACAAAGCCTTCTTAACAGGGTTAAACAACTTGGGTTTGATGGTTTTGTAGTGGCTTTTAAAAATGGCAACAGAATACCCATTGCGGATGCCAAAAAAATGCTGGGACAGTAAATAAATTCCTTATTAAAAGGCGGTTACCTGGAATAAATTTCTGTGATTTTTTTTAATTTCTCAGTCACTTCTGAAGTGAGCATGGCTTTGTTTAAACGCCATTTCCAGTAGCCTGTGGGTTTTCCGGGAAGGTTCATGCGGTGCTCAGTGCCCAGCCCCAGCACATCCTGCATGGGTGCAATAGCCGTTTCGGCCACCGATGACCAGGCCAGCCGTATTAGCTCCCAATGCACGTTTTCCGGCTTGAAGTTAAAATAGCTGTGCATAAAAGCTTTGTCTTCATCCGAAGCTGTTGCATACCATCCCACGGTGGTGTCGTTGTCGTGCGTACCGGTGTACACTATACAGTGGCGTGTAAATGTATGAGGCAGAAACTCATTGTCCTCGGAGGAGTCGAAAGCAAACTGCAGAATTTTCATGCCGGGAAAGTTAAAACTGTCTCTCAGTAATTCCACATCATCTGTAATAACCCCCAAGTCTTCTGCTACGATAGGAATAGGGCCCATCTCTTTCAGTAGCGTTTCAAACAAGGCCATCCCTGGCGCCGGCACCCATTCTCCTTTTATGGCGGTTTCTTCACCAAAGGGTACAGACCAGAAGGCAGATAAGCCTCTGAAGTGGTCAATGCGCAGGATATCGTACAACTCAAAATTGGCTTTTATCCTGTCGATCCACCATTTAAATCCGGTACTTTTTAAGTATTCCCAATTATAAAGAGGATTTCCCCAAAGTTGACCGGTTTCACTGAAGTAGTCGGGGGGAACACCAGCCACAGCAATGGGCTTTTTGTCATCATCGAACATGAAAATCTCAGGATGTGCCCAGGCATCGGCACTGTCGTATGAAACATATAAGGGAATATCGCCCATGATTTTCACCCCCTTTTCATGGGCATAGGATTTCAACTGCATCCATTGCCTGAAAAAGAAATACTGAATAGTTTTTTGAAAATTAATTTCATCGGTAAGTTCGGTAATGGCTTTTTCTAAAACCTGTTTGTCTCTTAAACGAAAAGCACTGTCCCAGGCATACCAGGGCCTATCATCGAAATGTTTCTTAAGCGCAATAAATAGAGCATAATCATCAAGCCAGAACGATTGCCGGCGACAAAATTTAGCAAATAATTCAGTTTCTGATGTTTTACTTTTATGAAAATTTTGAGCAGCGCGCTTAAACAAGGGCATTACAAAATTTCTTGTCTTAGCTGTATCAAATTCGTTTTCTGCAAAGCTGATTTGTTTTGAAATGTCGGATGTTGACAATAAATGTGCTTCCACCAAAAGTTCCAAATCGATAAAAAGCGGGTTGCCTGCAAAGGCTGAATAACATTGGTATGGAGAATCCCCAAAGCCGGTGTGACCAAGTGGTAGTATCTGCCATATCTTTTGGCCGGCTTCTGCTAAAAAATCAATAAATTGATAGGCGTTTTTTCCAAATGTTCCTATGCCAAATTTGCCTGGCAAAGAACTGATATGTAATAAAATGCCACTTTTGCGTATATACTTTTTCATAGACCCGGATTAATAATTTGTTAATAATAGAACAAATTAGTTAACATTAATTTATTAAGTTATCAGTTATATTTATCTTTAACTCAAAATTAAAAACAAAATTTATATGCATCGTTATTTTTTATGGTTTTTCATTTTAAGTCTGTTGTTGGTTGTTAAAGTCAAAGCACAAACAGAACTTGATGAAAGGGCGATTGTAAATTTTAAAAAGGGGCTGGGCTTTTATGCGGCCGACAGTACCATTGCCATCAACCTGAAATTCAGAATGCAGAATTTGGTAGGTTTAACTACTGTTTCGGGGCAGGATTTGAATATTCATGAGGTAGAAGCACGTGTTAAAAGGCTCAGGCTGCGTTTCGACGGGTTTATGAAAAATAAGGATATTACCTATTATATGCAGCTGGGTTTTGCACGTTACGATCAGGACTGGGATAACACACAGTCGCCAAACATTATAAGAGATGCTATGGTATATTATCATTTCAACGAAAAGTTTTATATGGGGTTTGGACAAAGTAAACTGCCAGGAAACCGTCAGCGCGTGATTTCTTCAGGAGCCCAGCAATTCATCGACAGGTCGCCCGTCAACAACAACTTCAGCCTCGATAGGGATTTTGGCGTTTTTGCCTATTATTCAAATGAGGTGGGACCGGTAAATATCAATTTTAAAAGCGCCGTTTCAACAGGCGAGGGCAGGGTGTGTACTAAAACAGATGAAGGCTTTTGCTATACAGGCCGACTCGAAATACTGCCGCTGGGAGAATTTAGCGAAAACGGTGATTATTTTGAAGGGGACCTCTTTCATGAAAAAACACCCAAAATTTCTCTTGCTGGGGGTTTTTCTTTTAACGACAATGCAATAAAAACAATGGGTCAGAGAGGAACTGAACTATTTCAGGAAAGAGATATGTACAACAAACTTTTCGATTTTCTTTTTAAGTATAACGGCTGGGCTGTCTCGTCGGAATTTATCAGTCGCAATTCTGATAATCCTTTTACCGTTAACGGAAATAATGATACAGCTTTTGTTTATGAAGGCTGGGGTGTGAATACACAGCTTAGTTATTGTTTCAGGAATCATTACGAGCTGGCTCTGAGGTACGCTTTTGTAAAACCTTCGGACAGAATAAAAACGCTTACTCCCGAAAATAATATGTGCGTTTTGGGTGTCAGTAAATATTTAAAAAAACATCTCCTTAAAGTGCAAACGAATATTACTTATAATAATAATTATTATTTTCAGCAAGGTGTAAACAAGCCTTTGTTGAAGGATAAATGGCTGTTTCAGTTCCAGGTGGAAATGGGAATATAATAGCAACATATTTCGTTTTCTCAATATCTTTTTTTGTAATTTTGCATTGAAGTACGTTTTTAATTATTAATCGGTACATCTTTAATGCAAGGACTAAGAATCAGGAATATATTGGTTTTTATTATTGTTGCTTCAGTGTTTTCGCAGGTCGAATGCCAGATTGTGCTGAAACAGCATAATACGGTAGGCTCAGAGTTGTACGCCGATGCGCCCTACCGGATTTTGAAATATAACAACAGCGGCAACCTCAACAGCCTGCCGGTGCATTTTTATATCCATCATTCCAACAGTGGTATATATAATAATGAACTCGCTTTTATTGATATAAAGATTAAAAATGCCGAAGATTCAGTTTTTACACAACTCCTTACTTATAACTCTTTGAGTAATATTGCTTTTAATGCCCTGCTTTTGCATGGTTCACAAGGTGACCCCGTTTTTGGAGTTCAGGATTTTTGGGATAGCCGTCCCCAGAAATCCTCGCAGCATACCATCGTGTTCACACGCGATTTGAATCTCTGGCTACCTCCTGTTCCTTATGTGGATATTGAACTGCCTTATTTCTATTTCACGTTCAATATACCCGGCAACAGCTTGGCAGGTTTTAACGATGTGGTTGATATTGAAGTAACTTTCGGCCTCGACTGGAACCCTGATGAGTATGTGTACCTGAGAGTTAACCGCAGTGAAAACAGTTTTCCCCGCGTTACGAACTGGTACAGGGGCGATGTGCATTTTCACGGTATATTTACACAGAACGATGCTGAAAACGGTCTGCCGCTCGAAGCTTCCAAATATGTTGCACAACAAACCGGCCTCGACTGGATTACCGTTACCGACCACAGTTGCGATTTTGACAACTACGGCACATCCATGCAGGACAACTGGAACAGGCTTGGACAAAAGATTTACGAACTGAACAACCAGGATTCATCGTTTATATTGATAAGAGGCCTTGAACTTTCGATAAAAAACAGTGAAGACAAAACCGTACATGCGCTTATTTATCCCTGCGATACAGCACCTTATAGCCTTTCTTATATTTCCGACGGCGGCGGGGATGTATCGGGCACTATTCTGCATATTAACGATGCTGTTGATTCTCTTGTTATTTACAATGCCTTTGCTTATGCTGCCCATCCCTTTGCCGAAAAGGATGAACTGCCCTTTACTGTCAATGGTGGCTCATGGAATCTTAACGATAACCTTTTTCCCGAAGATGGCATGCCTCACCCTTCGCTAGGCACTGTTATTTCTAACAACATCTCGCTTCCCAGCGATGTATTTGAAAATTCCGCGCTAAGTCTTTTAAAGAAAAATATTTGCGGAGTCGAAATATGGAATTATTGGAAAACACTTAATTCAGACGAAAATCCCTATAATCCATGGAACGTTATGTACGAGCCACAGGCTGTAACATTTTCAACCGTGCCTTTGTCGGAGCCTTCACACCATATTTACAGACTGATTCAGAATATGGACATTTATTCATCTATTCTGAGGCGTGGTCTCATAGAGAAGAATACAAACGGCAATCTTGCAGACTGGAAGTTTTTCTTAAGTGGCGGCAGCGATGCCCATGGCGATTTTAATTATTCTAACACTTCTTTCCTTTCTTTTGCAGGCATTAATTACGATAAGGTAACCGATAATTCTATTGGAAAAATTAATACACTGGTATATTGCCCAAACGGTATGGGGCCTTATGGCACAAATATTTTACATGCCCTTCGTAATGGCCATTCAGTAATGTCGTCGGGACCGGTGCTTACACTGTCGGTATATGAAAACGGACTTCCACTCGCCATTGTGGGCGAAGATAAAATATTTACCTGCCCATCGACCACTTCTGTTGAACTTCAGATAACAACCAACGATGAGTTTGGCTATGCAAGCAACCTGGCCCTGATAGTCGGTACCGAAAATGGAGAACAACGCCTTTCCCTTCCTGTTTCTCAGAATACTGTTTCTCTTTCTCTTGATGGAATAATTGACCAACTGCACATTTTCTCATTGTGTAATAATAAATGGTTCTATGTAAGGGCTGAACTTGAAACACACAGGTACTATTCATTGTTCGAATCGCAGCTATTTAAAAAAAATCAGGAGTTTTTCCATTGCTTTACAAACCCTGTATGGCTCAAAGGTAACCTTGTAACATCTATCGACAAAGCGGGCGCAGAAACAAAAAAAATGAGTCTTTATCCCAATCCTGCTACGGAAAATGTTTACATTATACATGATAATAACACCTCCATTACAGACATTGAGGTTTACTCCTGTCTAGGTAATCTGCTATATAAAAACTCAAACACTTACATTGAAAGCACTGGCTTGGATATTCAAACCCTAAAACCCGGTTTGTATTTTGTTAAAGTTAGAACAGAAAAGGAAACCGAAGTGCTTAGCCTGATAAAAAAATAGCAAACTGACTTTTATGGTACGGTTCTTGAAAATGGGTGCCGCCCTTTATGAAAATGGGTGCACTTCCAAATAATTGTTTATTTTTGCATTCTGAGAGAAATAACTAATAATTAAACATATACAAATGAGAAAAATCTTATTTTTTTCAGTACTTTTTAGTGTACTGATGTGTGTACAGGCTTTAAATGCCCAATCGAACAAAAAAAACAAAAACAAAGGTAATACCCAAACATCCACCCAGCCGACACCGGCGGTTAATAACCCAAAAGCCAACGAAAATGTGGTGCTGAATGATAAGCTTCCCAGGGACAACAGCACAACTGTTGAAGCCAAGGGTGTTGGTGTTCGTAGGGACGATGCATTGCAGGATGCCCTCAGGAATGCTGTCGGGCAGGCAGTTGGTGTGGCGCTAACCTCCGAATCGGCTGTTGAGAATTTTGTGCTTATAAAAGATGCCATTTCAACTCATACCGAGGGATATATATCATCGTACAAGGTAGTCAACGAAGCGCCTTTTCCCGACAGATACGAAATAACGGTCAGCGCTACCGTAAGTCTATCGCCGCTTAAGGCCGATGCCCAGGTGCTGGCCCAGTCGATAGGCGGGGTGCGCTTTCTGGTTATGTACGACCCCTCTGCCGTTAAAGAAGATGAAGTGGCTAATTATGACTTTGCCTGTGAACGTATTAACGAATACCTCGCCGAGAGAAAATACCGCTATATTGACAGGAAAAGATTCGAAAGCCTGAAGAAGGAAGCCATTGGTATTTACCAAAACAGCGAAACCAATCAGGAAACCTTTGTGCAGCGCATAGGTATGATGGCCGACGCCCAGTTTATTATCTTCATTAGCAAAATTTCGGTTACTTCCCGTTCCGAAGCCTTCGACACACGAACATCATCAAAAATTAGTATTGAAGCACGCGCTTACGACAACTGTACGGCAGAAGGATTAGGCACTATCGCTATCGAAAGCGACTGGAAAGGTTCTAGGGATCCTAAAACAGGAATAAACGATGGCATTAAGGAAGCTGTAAATAATAACTTCAGCAAATTGCTTTATCTTTTCAATCAATACGTTGGCAATTGGGTAAATAACGGCACACCCTTCGAACTGCGCTTTTATTCAATTGGTACATTCAGGGATTTCAGAGATTTGAGAGCCAAAATGCTCGCTGACCCTAAATTTGGAGGACAACTTGAAATACTCAGTTTTAATAATTACACCAAGCTCAACCTGACCTTTAAAGATAAACCTGATGAGCTTGCTTATAAAGTTCTCGATTATGCAGATGCCATACCGGAATTTAAAAATAAAGTTCTTGATGTGAAGTTAATTTACGGAAGGCAGATCAATTTCGCCCCACAAAAGGTAAATGTGCCCGAATTACAACCCGCTGCAGGTGCTGCAGAACCAAAACCGGCCACTGGTACAAAACCAGCTCAACCCAAACCTGATAATAACAGAAAATAAATAATTTAAATTCTAAATAAAATGAAAAGAACTATTTCAACTGTAGTACTTCTTACGGTACTTATTTTTAATGCTATGTCGCAATCGGCCACAGTAACTGTTTTTAGCCAGGAAGGTGAAAAATTCTGGGTAGTACTCAATGGTATAAAGCAAAACGATGCTCCCATGACTAACGTTAAGGTAACAGGCCTTACATCACCGAATTACCGTTTGAAAATTATTTTTGAAGATGAGAAAAACAACTCCATTGATAAGGATATAATGACTCGTGATGTTGATAATGTATTGTGTGATCAGACATACATTTTAAAAAAGGATAAAAAGGGAAAATATGTTATGAGACTTAAAAGCTTTGAACCTGTTAAAAACATTGCCGCCACAGTCGAACCCAACCAGGTGGCCGTACCCTTTACCAATGTGGAAAGAACAGTTACTCCTCCTGCACAAACAGGGCAACAGAAACAACCCGAAAAGCCACAGACTTTGGGCGATGTAAAACCTGCCCCTGCTAAAGAAAATTCAGGTATGAACATAACTATAAAAGATCCTGCTACGGGAGAAAATATAAGTATGAATATGAATATCTCTGAAACGGGCGTTGGTGTTGATGTGAAGGCCCCTGGCAATGAAAATATAGGC
>JAKIYU010000073.1 GCA_022708385.1 Bacteroidota bacterium
CACCAACGATGATATTGAAAGCGCCCGCCCCTTTATTTCAACGCTTAAACGCACTACCATGCTCAGCGACTTCAGAAATTACCTGATACGTACGACAGAATATACCCAGGAGCATAAAATCAGCCTTAAAAGCCGTCCCCAGAAATACCTGCTTACAGATATAGTCCTCAGCCGTTCTGAAATCACACCTAATTACGATTACAGGTTTGTGGTGATCGACGATCAGGTAAGCATTTTACATGAGAACTTCAGTTTCTTTGAATTATCGCTGAACACACGTTTTGCCTATAAGGAAAAATTTATCAGAAGCGGTAATTATGCCTATTCTTCTGGGACAAATTACCCTGTTATATATTTTACTTATACAAAAGGTTTTATCGGCAAATATCTGGGCGATTTTTCATATAACAGAATGGAAGCAAGTATTGAAAAAGATTTTTATATAAAGCAGGTGGGAAAATCGAGCCTGCTTTTGCAAGCCGGATTAATTGACGCCAGCCTCCCCTACGGTAAGTTGTTCAATGGCAACGGCAGTTACGAAAAATTTTCGTTGTATGTTACAGGCACTTTCAACACCATGCGTATGAACGAATTTCTGGCTGACCGGTATGCTGCCTTATTTTTCAGGCACAATTTCGGCCATTTGCTTTTTAAAACAAAAAAATTCAAACCCGAAATTATTGTTTCAAATGCATGTGGCTTTGGTACATTAAAACACACCGGAAGGCATCGCTATATTAATTACTCAACATGGGAAAAGGGCTATTACGAATCGGGTATTGTAATTGATGATATAGTATTTACAGGGTTCTATGGCCTTGGAGCTGCATTTTTTTACAGATATGGCAATTACAGTTTTCCCGAATTCAAAAACAATTTTGCAGCAAAACTAAGTTTGAATTTTAAGCTTTGATTTATGCACACAGCCAGGTATGAACAAATAGAGGCACCACATTTATTATGTTTATCAACTTTAAATTTGTATATTTGTACTGTACCATAGACGTTAAGTCATGAACTCCCTTTTAAAGAAAATAAAAGCAACCATACTCATCGTAGAAGATGACGCCATTAACAGCTCTTATCTCAGCCAGGTAATTTCAAATATTCTTCCTCTATCTACAATATTTGAGGCCGCATCGTATGATGCAACTGCAGCAATAGTGAATAAATCCAAACCGGATCTAATATTCATGGACTACTACCTTCCTGGCAAACATGGGATAGACATTGCAAAAGAAATAAACGCCCTGCCTCATCAAAAAAAAATTCCTATCATACTGTTTACTTCTCACACCCCTGAAGAAAACAGCGCCCAACTGTCGGTATGGGGTATTTATTATTTACTTCGGAAACCTGCAAATATCCAGGCTATTACTAATGCCATTGAGGTATGTTTTAAAGAACTTCCTTCAGAGGAAAATAACGAACCTTCAAATAATATCCCTGATAAAAAATTACATTTTAATAAAGAGGTTTTTTTTGAAAAAATTGGCAATGACAATGCCTTTGCATCTATGTTGTTCAATTCATTTATTGAAAATTTTCACACCCAGGCTGAAGGGATAAAAAGTGCATACAACAACAAAGACAATGAAAAATACTTAAAAAACATTCATCATTTAAAAGGAGAAGCGGGCACATTATGTTTTGAAGTATTACATGAGCTGTTAAATCATCTGGAAGTTACTGCATTCGATTGCCATGATGAAATAAGCAGGATTCTTGAAGATATCGCATCAAAATTTTATTTTCTTAAACGAAACATAAATAATTTCTATAACGTTTAAATCTTATACTTCTTTAATTAATCTTAAATTTCCACAATTATGATAAAAGTAGTAATAGTAGAAGATAATTTTGTAGCATTAAACGTATTAAAAAAAATGATTTTCAACTATTTCTCTGATATTGAAATAGTTGGTGAGGCAACTAATGTTGAAGATAGCATAAAGTTACTCAAAACCATAAACCCCGACCTTGTTTTTTTAGATATTGAACTTCCCGACGGCAATGCATTTAATATCCTTGATAGTATTGAAAATTACAACTTCAAGGTCATCTTTGTTGCTTCTCACGACAATTACGCTATTAAAGCTATAAAGTTTTCCGCTTTGGATTATATTATTAAACCTGTCCTTAAAAGAGAACTTGTTGAAGCAATCGTAAAGTTTAAGAAAAACTATAACACTCAATTAAACAATGACATTCAGCATTCGGTGCTTAAAGAAAATATGGGAGGGAAAAGCAAGAAAATTGTTCTGTCAACCTCTAAAGAAGTTCTTGTGGTTGACACAAACGATATTATGCATTTAGAATCGGATAGTTTTTACACCCATATTTATTTAAGAAACGGTGAAAGTATATTTATGACCAAAACATTAAAGGAATTTAACACTATGCTTTCGGAATACGGCTTTGTTCGCATTCACAATTCTCATCTTGTAAATATAAAATATATAACCAGCTTCAATAAGAAAGACGGGGGACATGTTGTATTAAATGAAAATACTATTTTACCTGTCTCCAGAAGAAGAAGGAACGTTTTAATCTCTGCTTTGCAAAAAGAAGAAAAGAACTAAAAGCAGGTTAAGCCTTAAAAGGAGTGTCCTGAGGTTTTATTTCAAATTTCTTGTTATAGCCGAATGGAGGTGGTGATGGAGGGGTTCCTTCCCCTGTCATCATTACCAATGAAATCTGCTTATCAATTATTATCCTTTTAACCTGAGGTCTTTGATATTCTTTTCTCATATTTATATAAGTTGCAAAGTTAATAAAAGATTTTTATTTAAAAAATATTTTTTTAGTTAGGGTTTTATTACTACTTATCACGCTTACCATATAAAAGCCTTTAGCAAAGGTTATTTCGTGTTTGCTTATGCCTTTGGAAATATTTGCGGTATAAATCTCTTTACCTGGCAAATCGAATATCTTTAACAAAGCATTTTCATCGTACAATTCTGCAAAAAGCATATTATCGACAGCATAAATATTTATAAATGGGGCATCTTCACGCGATTCATGGGTAGCTGCCGCATTTTTACTGAAATGCAGTAAAAACCGGTTATCGTCCTCGTTATTAGCAAAAATAAATGGGTAAATGGGGGTTGTCGATAAATCAAGAATTTTATTTTCGTATAAATCTTCTAGATAAACATTAATATTTTGGTCGAGGCTTGAAAAATCGGCAGAAAATACGTGAGATCCCTCAGATGCAGAATATATGCCCAAAGGTATAGTTATTAAATCATTAAAATTTTCATCGAGACTGTTAATGGACATTTTATCATCATTGAAAAGCGCAAAAACCTGGGGCAAATTTTTGTTATCGGCAAACATTTTAAGGGCATCATAAGCCGGATCAAAAGCGCAGCTTGCATCGGGTTTAAAACGGAACAGGGCCTCATCGCTGTACATGCCATCACTTAGTTTAATGCCAAGAACATTTTGTTGGCTCAAGCTCTTTGAATCTTCTGTTTGATGAAGTCTCACATCATTTTTAAAGGTTAATTTAGCGCCATCGACAGGTGCACTTGCATTTATATAATTTTTATTTACTTGAATAAAAAAGGATGTAGCTGCTGGTATTACGCCATCAAATCCTCCGGTTCCTGAACCATTAACATAAGAATTGTATCCACCATTATTGTCCGCAATATAAATGGATGCATTTAACTTGGTTGCATTAAAAAAACCAGCATATCCGCTGCCATTATCAGATAAAGCCACCACTGCGTCCCAATCTATAGCTGAGGGGTATGGATTCCCTATAAAATTCCAACCAAAATTTCCGGAGCCAAAACCGGTTCGGTATAAATTGCTGTACACCAAAGTGCCTTCGTGTAAAGTATCAGCAAATTCGATGGTTTTATTATTGTCAAACTTAGTCCAGTAGCCAAGCATATTTTCCATGTTACCGCTACTAAAAACAGCCCATCCGGGTAAAAGCGGGTTGTAATAGTAAGTATTTATATGCCCCGAAAAAAGTGAACTGTTTGCTGTCTTCACAGGGCTGCATACCGTCCATCCATAAGAATTTGAAGGGAGATATTTTTGAACCGTTGCTTTAACATCAGGGGAATAGTGTAACAATGAAGATGTACCCGTAGCATCGGCTTTAAGAATAAGGCCTCCTACACCTTCCAGATTGGTAAGTGCGCCTTCAACAGTCAGTTTTTTCCCTGCCGTAACATTAAGAATGGCATTATCATTAATGATGAGGTTATTAGAGATCGTTAAATCGCTGTTCAAATCAACTCCTGAAGAGTTATCAACTGTCAGGTTGTAAACCTCGTTGTTTGTAAATGCCCCCTGCGAAATGTTTTGCAGGGAGGTGCCTTTAAATGTAATGGTCGAGCCTGGCGTTGAAGCAATAATCTGTGCCCCTCCCGATAAATCAAGTGCGCCATTTACCGACAATGAATAGCCATTCAAATTTAATTTATATGTGGGTTGAGTATTTATAACTCCCGCCGCTTCGATATTTGCCTGAAGCAGGCAATGATTGACAGGGTTTGAAGCAAAAATAATACTTGCACCGGACAGAGGCACAGTACCGCTTGTCCAGTTTAAAGCATCGGTATAGCTGTTGCTGTTGCTGCCTGTCCACAGAAAGCTTTCCAAAGCTCCCATAGAAGGTGCAGTTGGTCTTAAAATGTTGTTGTAATCATGGGTAACGCCCTGAATTGTTACTGCCGGCAAATAAGCTCCGGTATAATAATTTGTAGCTTGAGTGCCTCCCTGATTAACGAATAAAGGATTTTGGTTTAAACTGTTAATATCTTTACCCGTTGCTGATTTCCAATCATTGAGGTTGTTTTTATTGGAAGATGAAATGAATCCAAGTACACCACCGGAACCACTGACGAAATAATTATTATAATTAATATCTGTTATGCTGTTGTTTTGCAACGATATGGCATAATGTGTTCCTGTACCACCGCTATTAGTCCTTGAATTGCAAAAAACATTATCCATTATATTCTCTGCAGATGCGGTTGAAGAAAGTATAAAAGCATAAGAAGACTGGCTTCCGGAAGTGCCTGTGCCACCAATATACACTGTATTAAAATAAATATCCGCATCATTAGGGCTGGTACCATTGATTTCAATACCTCTGAACCGGTCGTTTCTGTTCAGGCTATTTCCATTTTCATCAATACCTAAAAGAACAATGTTGTTTCTTATGGTTGTGGAACCATATTATATAGTGTTGATTCCTCTTAAAAGGAATCCTGAGGTGGCATCCGATTTAATTGCATAAATAAGGTTTTTCTCAATAGTGGCTGAAGAACTGGTATAATTACCTTTGAAAATCCCCGACATGGCATGATAAACCGTTGCAGAGGTATTGGTACAATACAGGTTATATACTTTGTTGCCAGTAACAGTATTATGGCCGGAACTGTTCATTAGTGCTATTCCTGATAGAGGGCCAAAATATTCAATACTATTACTGGCATTATTAATATGTCCGGTTTTTAAAGCATATATATTGTTATTGCTGACTGTAAAGTTTTCTCCGGCCAGGTAAATGCCGTAGCATGTGGCATAATAGCTTGAGGCCTGGTTGGAAGCTATAGTAATATTTGCTATGGTATTATTATTTATTAACCTGTCGCCGCCGGTTGTACTATAAATTATTATCCCTTTAAAAGTTGAATTATTAGGCGTTTCATTGCTCAAGTAGATTGAATTGGCTGTAGAAGCATTGCCTATCGTGTTGTTTTCAATCTTGCCAAGTACGTTAGTGGTTGCGGAGCGAATACCGACAAACTCAGAATAGGGCGTCCAGATTGTAATACTGCCAATAGTGTTATTACTAATGTAGTTTGCAGTTGTAGAACCGGCTGCATTGTAAATATCGATGCCGTAAAAATATGATAAGTGGTACTGCCTCCACTACCGTAATAATAAATGCTGCCAATGTCTGTTGTAGCACCAATAATATTACCTGAAACATTTCCAATGTTGTAAATACCTTTGCCAACTCTAATTCCTGTAAAACCCATACTTGTAGAAGATGATGTAAATGAAATGTTTGAAATTGTGTTTCCCTGAATAGAATTAGCATTCGAAGTCCCTATACTGTTTCCGTCCATAAAAATTGCATACATCATCTGCATGGCATTGGTATATGTCATGGGTGAGCCCCCTGCCTGATTAGTGCTTCCGCCAATATAATTACCTGTAATAGTATAACCATCACCAGAATTAATATAAATACCATAAGTAGTTGAAGTTGTCTTACTTCGGGATATTGTCTGGTAAAGGCTATTTCCGCTAATAGTCCACCCTGAATTATTGTAATTAATATAAATCCCTGCATCAATTCCACCAGAATTGAAGTAATCGTAAATATTGCAGCCTGAAATTGTGTTTCCATCATTGTTAATTGATGAAGAGCCTTCCGAATAAAGCGCACGATAAGGATAGTTGGTGCTGTAAGGGGCTATATTACAGTTTGAAACAGTATTATTATCATTTCCCGTAGTATTGGCTGTACTGAAAAATACGGTGCCGCCATCGGCCCTAGTACTGGCGCCTTCAATAGTGCAATTGGTTATTGTTCTGCTCCGTTAAAAGCCAGAAGGGCATCAGCCAGTGAGCATGAAATGACACGATTTCCATTAAAAGGATATATGGCTATACCAGTGTAAGATGAAGCGCCTGAGCCGCTACAGTTCAAAGTAACTGTAGCTGTTTCTGTAAAATCGCCATTTATATAAATGCTGATATTCCCTTTGTGGGTTCCATTGTTAATTGCAGCAACAGCTTCGGATAGTTTATTGTAAGTAGCAAAATCAGTACATTCAGTTGCATAAACAAACACTGCAGCGGTTACAGTTTTAATTGTTCTTGAGCCAGCAGGAGATTGCTTGTCGGGCACCTCTGTGTTTCCATCTATTGTAACGCTATTACACTGGGCATCAATCACATTTTCGGCAGTGGCATTAACTTCCAGAGCATACGAAAGCCAGAAATAATTTACACCTTCGTTAAGTGAAGCAGGAAGCCCTGAGCCAGAATTAATGGTAAAAGAACCATCGGGTTTGTTGTAGGCGTCACCAATTTTAACGGCATTATTAAAATTGTTGTCCGTACCCGAATACCAAAGCTGGGCAAACTTTATATCGGTGGCATTTGTGCTGCCAGATGTACTGAATGTAAAAGATGTGGCTGAAATTGGATTCAGCGAGCCGGTTGTTTCAACTTAAACACCTACAATAAAGTTCTTTTGAGTACCAATGGTAACATCGGAAGTAAAAGGTTGTGTTGTAGTAACAGAAACGACTCCCATATCGGCAGGCTGAAAAACCTTTACATTATCAATAACATTAGCAAACCCGCTATTGTTAATACCTTCAAAAGCTATCTGATATGTTGCCGAAGGGTTTGGCAAAACCAATTCAGCAAAAATCCATGAGGATACACTAGTTGTATAATGAGCCAGCTGAACCCAGGAATCGGAAGGGCTTACCCTATAATAAACCTTCAATTGGTTTTGATACCCTGATGATACCTCTTGAGCATAATAGAACTGGAGATAAGGAGTCGTAAAAGAAGACAGGTCGAGCTGAGGGGTAACGAGTTTAGTAACAGGGCTATTGGTACCTGCTTGCGATATAAAGCGGGCATTTTTGGCTCCCCCATAGGCCGTAGAAACACTGCCTCCTGTAGAGCCCCCCGAAAAAGACCATGAGGCATTTCCCGACTCCTGAATTTGTGTCCAGCATGCCCTACTACCGGGATTATCCTCAAATGTTTCTGTCCACGGAAATACCGTAACTTCATCACAATCGGTCTGAGCAAAGTCCGACACACCATCGGAGTATTCACCATAGTCGTTCAGTGAAAAAACTTTGTAATAATAATTGGTGCTGTGATTCAGGCCGGAATGATTATAGGCTGTCCCTTTTCCTTTGTAAACAATAGTACCGCCACCACTTAAAGCGTCATTAACTTCATATACTGTGCTGTTGACCGGTGTTCCGAATGTATTATTTGTACTATAAGCAATAACTACTGTGTCACTGTTGGCATTCAAATTCCAACTTAGGTCAATATCATTCGTACCCCCGGATACTGCCGAAAAGCCTGAGGGGTTGTAAGGGCCAGTAAGAATATCGAGCTGCAGCTGACTTATATAGGCATATCTTCCAGAAGCGGTACCGGGACTGGCAGGGTTTGGATTTGTCACATCGCTGTGGTAGGATATAGCGCGATTTGTCTGAGCAGGTGTAAAAATGAGGCTGTATTGGGTAAAACTATCATAACCCGCTTTATTTTCATCAATGGCAATAATTAAATTATACGTATTATTGTATGAGAATGGAGTATCTAAAGTAATTTCATACCAACCTGCCGGTGGGTTGCTGCTGACGATTCCCGAATAGACCTGTATAAGATTGCTGTAGGCTTCCCAATCGGTATATGAAGAGAAATAGGTTTTTGTTGTATGCCCCAAGTAAATCACCCAATTGTTCGAATTGGCAATAGATACACCACCAACCATGTTAAATCGTATTTTGGTTATTTCTCCCGAATATCCAATTTCACTGCTGTAATAAATCTGTTGGTTTGGTTATAAGTATAAACATAATATTATGTATTTACAGGCAAGGTGTAAGTGGTATTTATACCGAAGCCGATAGTTACGGTCTGCTGAGCAATTGTAACTGAAGTAATACACAACAGAAGTAACAAAATGTATAAATTTCTTTTCATAGCTTTTGTAATTGAAATGAGTCCTAAAGTTAATACATTTTTCTTGTTTTGTTACAATCCATATTAAAAAAAGTCAATTTTGTTTAAAACTGACGGCTTTTAAAAAACTTTATTAAAAATTTTAAAACTGTGCTATATTTTTTTTAATTTTACTAATTCATAGTCATTTAACTAAGTAATAATTACATTGATAATTAAACTACCTTTAACGGCATTATTTTTTTTGTACTTCACAATATCAGTTGTAAGTCAGCCTGCAAGAGTTTTAAACAATATTAAACCAGAAGTAATTAAGGTAAACTTAAAAGACACTTCATTATCAGTAATACCAAAAAACAACAATTCAATTGCCGACAGCATAATGCCGAAAAAAAAAACAAACTGCTTAAATCCATGCAGTGATACCTATAAAAATAAATACAAGCTGATTAATACTTATATACCGGCAAAAGAAGAAGCTGTTAAGTATGTAAATATTAATTTCAATATTTTTCAGGATTACGATGGCAAAAACAATTTCCAACCCACCCGCCATCCTGCCGATAAAGAACGGCTAATGAATATGCTTGCATGGATAAATGAAATATATGCAAAGCAACCCTGGTGCGAAGAAACACAATCTTTCAACAGTGACCCTCCCCAGGGTGTAGAAGTAAACGACCTGAAACACAAATACATACAGTTCAAACTGGGAAGCATATATGAGTATAAGGATAAAATAAAAGATGAAAACCTGTGGAAAAGCAACGACAGCCGCTTGCTCTTAAAGCGCATTACAGAAACAGACAGCACAAGATTAAACCAACTGAATATCTGTTTCACCGAAAAATATTATTTAGGGAGTTTGCGGGAAATTAAAATTAAGAATCCAGGCAGGAATTACGAACACCCGGAAGTTTTTATAAAAGACAATAAAGGCCACGGAGCGGTGCTTTACGCCCATATAAACAACGGCATCATTAAAAGCATTGAAATACTTGAGGCAGGGCTGGGTTATTCGCAAAATGCAGAAGTTATTATTAACAGTATCAGCGGTTCAGGCGCTTCGGCAAAAGTTACAACAGATGAAAAAACAGGACGAATTGTGCATGTGAATTTGCTTTCGGGTGGCAGCAATTACAAAAGTACAGTTATTGAAATTAATGGTGGAGGCGGTTTTGGTGCCACAGCTTATATTACAAAG
>JAKIYU010000074.1 GCA_022708385.1 Bacteroidota bacterium
AACTTTAATATTCGCATAATTTTTACTTTTAAATTTATGCAAATATACAATTTTTTTAATATTATTGATAGCGGTTTATTATTAATACTTAGGTCACAAACGGCTAGTCAGTTGGTCAGAGATGCTGCGCAAGCTGAATTGTCCGAATGGCTTAACCAGATACCTTCTGGTGATGAGATGAGTTATGGCTTTTATAACAGGGAAGAGTTTGCTGATGCATTCTCAGGCGTATTGTATAAGGTCTATCTTATCAATGCCAAAGAAGATGTTAATGATTTAAAAATGTTTACCTATAACGAATACCGCATCCCTGTTGTAGTGAAAGGTTCTTACAGGGCACTTCTTACGGTATCGAAAAGAGACGACGAATGGCATATCATCGACTTTGGTGCCGTTAAACTGGCCAGGGAAATAGGCGAAAAAATCAACGGATTTGAACCGGCTTCCATGTATGAAGGGGTTTTTCTCAGAATATATGGGCCAAACTGCGACTTTATTGCCCTTAAAAATGAAGATGACGATGTGGAAAAATGCAGCTTTATCCCTCTGCAGTCCGCTGTAGATTTTATCCAAAATCAACAACTGGAACTTAAAGAAACATACGACCTGACAAGTATTTTCAGTTTGATAAAAGAAAAAAGGTAAATCATGAAAACAGGCCATATAAAATGTAAATTATGCATTTTTTTGCTGGTGTTTTTTACTGCACGCGCCCATACGCAGGTATTGACTGTTCCTGAGGTGATTCAGGAACAAAACCAATGGTGCTGGGCCGCCGTAAGCAAGTGTATTCTCAATTACTATGGTTATAATGTCTCACAATGCCAGATTGCTGAATATACGCGCCAAAATGCCCAATGGTATTATTTCGGACCTGTTAACTGCTGCACCGTTCCTACACAGGGTTGCAACTACTGGAATTTTAACTATGGCGTTGTCGGCTCAATAAAAGATATATACAATATAAAAATTTGTGTTTATTAACTTCTAGCATCTTTTTTCCCTTCTAAAATCCCCACATTCGTTAATCGATATTTATTATTTCTACTACTGCAATTAATCTCTCCCTCGAGGGGTAAGGCTCTTGAACCCCGACTATCCCATCATTTTTCCCAATGCATTATCATAAACTTCAATAGCCTCAGTAACTTGTCCGAACGATACGCCGTCCACCAGCATTTCACCGGAAGTCACTTTGCCCAGAAGCGAAAAGGCCACATCGGTCTGTGCTAAAAAAGCTACAAAATCTTCCTGCAATTCTGGCTTTATGCTAACCACAACCCTGCTTTGGGCTTCACCAAAAAGGAAAGCATCCTTGCGCAGATTATAATCGGAAGTGATATCGAAACCAAGTTTGCCCGGTCTGCCCGATTCAAAAAGGGTTATAAACAATCCTCCCTCCGAAACATCGTGAGCAGAGGCTATAAGCCCTTCGCGGATAAGTGCTGATACAGCCTGTTGCATGTCGTATTCCTCCTCGAGGTCAAAATAGGGTGGGGGAGACAGCATTACTTTATGATATCCGTAAAGGTATTCTGAACAGGCTATATCGTTTCTTGAATTACCGATAAGATAAATAAAGTCGCCTTCATTTTTGAAACTTAATGATGTCAGTAGTTTTTTATCTTCCATAATGCCCAGCATACCAATGGTAGGTGTAGGATACACAGGTTCAATTTTGTCTTTAATATTTGTTTGGTTATAAAAACTTACATTGCCCCCTGTAACGGGTGTTTCAAAACGCTTACAGGCAGTGCTCATGCCTTTTATAGCGCCCACAAACTGCCAATAAACCTCGGGATTGTATGGATTACCAAAATTAAGACAGTTGGTAATGGCTGAGGGAATGCCCCCGGAACATACAATATTGCGTGCAGCCTCACTCACGGCTATGGCTGTGCCTTTTTCAGGGTCAGCATGCACATAACGGGAATTGCAGTCAACGGTAAGCACTATGGCTTTTTCGGTGCCTTTGATATTTACAACAGCGGCATCGCAGGGCGCATTGGTGGTCATGTTTTTGGTGCCCACCATGGTGTCGTACTGCTCAATAATCCATTTTTTAGAAGCAATGTTAAGATTTCCCAAAAGGTAGTAGGCTACCTCTTTGAGGTCTGAGGGTTCTTTTATATCCTCTATATCAAATTTAAAGGTGTCCTTGTAATAGGCAGGCTCTTTATACTCTCTTTTATACACAGGGGCACCACCGCCAAGCACAAGCGATGAAGCGGGTACATCACCCACAAGCGCGCCACGCCAGTAAAATTTAAGCCTGTCGCCTTCTGTAACCTCTCCGATAAGGGCACAGTTTAAATCCCACTTGTTAAATATGGCTTTCATTTCATCTTCATAACCTTTTTTTACAACCACGAGCATGCGTTCCTGCGATTCTGAAAGCAATATTTCGTAAGGTTGTATGTTGGTTTGCCTTAAAGGAACCTTGTCAAGGTAAATTATCATGCCATGTCCACCCTTCTCCGACATTTCGGAGGTAGAACAAATGATACCGGCAGCACCCATGTCCTGCATCCCTATTATGGCATCTGTTTTGGCCAGTTCGAGTGTAGCCTCCAATAATAGCTTTTCCTGGAATGGGTCACCCACTTGAACGGATGGAATATCGTCTGAAGAGTTTTCGTTTAGGTCGGCTGATGCAAAGGTAGCGCCGTGTATGCCATCCTTACCAGTGGATGAACCAACAATATAAACTTGATTTCCAACACCGTACGAAGTTGCAGAAATGGTCCTGCCCTTGCGTACAATACCTGCCGACATGGCATTGACAAGGGGATTGGTGTTGTAACATTCATCAAAATACACTTCACCTGCCACTACAGGTACCCCAAAAGCATTGCCGTAGTCGCCTATACCTTTTACCACGCCTTTAAGCAACCATTTTGTTTTGTCGAGGTGAATACTGCCGAAACGCAGTGAATTGAGCTGTGCTATTGGCCTGGCACCCATAGTGAAAATGTCCCTGTTGATGCCGCCTACACCGGTGGCTGCTCCCTGATAAGGCTCCAGTGCTGAAGGATGGTTGTGCGATTCAATCTTAAAGCAACAGGCCAGGTCATCACCTATGTCCACCAAACCTGCGTTTTCTTCACCGGCTTTGGCAAGCATGTGTGGTCCATCCTTAGGAAGCGTCTTCAACCACATTATGGAATTTTTATAGGAGCAGTGCTCCGACCACATGACCGAATACATGCTTAACTCGGTGTAGTTGGGTACACGCCCAAGTATTTCTTTAATTCTGTCAAATTCTTCTTCTGTCAGTCCCAGCGATTTGGCCGTGTCCACTGTTACTGTTTCCTGGTAAGCTGTTGCCATTATAAAAAATTAATAGTTATTCAACTGTATAAATCATAAGTTGACTGCGTAGCTTCGATTTCTGTTTCTGTTCTGTTTTAAGTCCTGTGTAAAAAATTTCCGCATCACTGTTGCTGATACTGGTTAGATAACTTGGTCTTTTATTACCTTGAGTATATATTTCTTTTGATGAAAATTTAAATGGCATTGGTTTCAATGTGGCAATAATTTTAATATACATATTGCCTTTCGTAGGTTCTAACACAAACCCAGCAGGGTGAGGAATCTGGTACATACCGATTTTAAACATTTCTTCACTATCCTTATCAGTTTTGATTTCATATGGATAAAGTGGCTGTAAGTACGGATTTAGCTTGTCTTCAGGCATATAAAAAAAAGCATATAAGAAACATGGAGTTTTAACTTCTACAATAATAGTATATGATTTTCCAATAAACACAGTGCTATATTCTCGAACTTCTCTTTTATTCTCTAAATTAATTAACCATGCATCAAATAGGTCTTCATTATTTTCCGAAAACTGAAGTATTTTATTCATAAAGTCATCTTCTTCAGAGAACTCAATGTTCAGGTGCTTCAATTCTTCTGCATCCTGTGGCTGAATTATAGTTCTATACGAATCAAAAGCAATGGTTTTACCGGCATTACCTGTTTTGTACTTATTCTCTTTCAATACCATCTCAGTCAGGCTGATGGTCGTAAAATCACTCGAAATATAATACTTCCCTGTGATGAAATAATCGGGATTTTGGTTCTCATTGAGTTTTTCATAAAACTTGTTTTGTTCTTCTGCCGTATTGGGAACTGAAAAATATTTCTTTTCCTGCGTGTTTTCAGGGAAAAGAATGTAATATTCCTTTTTGCTCAACTTTTTTATTAATATCGTTGCCAGTTTATTTGAGATGTGCATGCCTAAAGGTGTTTTAACAGCATAGCCAGTACCTGTTTGCCCTTCGAAATACAGGATTACTATCTTGCTTTGCTCGGCTATATTGGCTTTGCGTAGGCTTTTATAAATATCTTCTGAAGCCCCTTGGCATAACTCATCAATGGTTTGTTGTCCCTTGGCTGTTGCAGCCATAACAAACATTATAAGCACGTAAAATAACTTCTTTATCATGGCTTGAAAATTTAATGTAATTATTCAACTTTAACCAGCTCTACTTCATATATAAGAGTGCTATATGGGGGGATATTCTCAAGTTCATTGTCGCCATAACCTATGGCCGAGGGAATAATTAACTGTGCTTTCCCTCCTTCGCGCATTTGAGCAATACCTTCTTCAAAACCTTCGATGACCTGACCACTACCTATCTTAAAACTGATGGGTTGGTTACGGTTATACGATGAGTCGAATACTTGTCCGTTAATGAGCATCCCTTTGTAATGTACCACAACCACTTGTCCTACAGTTGGTTTTTTACCTTTACCCCGCTGTTGTTCAATGTAATAAAGGCCCGAAGAGGTAGGAGCAATAGTAATGTTGTTTCTTTTAAGGTATTTTTCCAGTGCCGGTAGCTCTTCATTACGTTGTATCTGAAGTAGGGCAGCTTTCTGTTTGTTAAGTTCCTCCTGCTCTTTTTCAAATATTTCTTTCTTTTTGATGGATACCAGCTTTATATGAAATGTAAGTGTACTTCCTTTTTCAATAAAATAGGGCAACTTGGGCAACCCGACATTTCTAAGAAAAAAAGAATCTGCACTTGCAATGAAAATAGCGCTGTCGCCTACGCCCATCATAGCCATGCCTTCCGTAACATCACCAGGATAAAGAGGAGGTATAAGCTTAAAGGGGATTGTTATGCCAAACGAATCACTGTTGAAAATAATACTGTCGTGAGTGCTGTATCGTAACTTAAGTTCAAGTATATCTCCCGGTTGTGGTTTTTCGGCGCCATTGTTCTGAATTTCAAAACGGTACTTTAATCCGGTTTTTGTGGTTTTAAACCCATCGCTTTTACAGGAAGAAATAAAAATAACTATAGCCAGCAAACAAACATAGTGTAGCTTCATAAGTGAACCCTTTAAAATTTACTCTTCAACCTTAATAAGCTCTACTTTAAAAATAAGTGTGGCATTACCAGGAATTACCTGACCGGCACCCCTTTCGCCATAACCCAGGTTTGAAGGTATATACAACATATATGTACTGCCTTCTTTCATCAGCTGAAGCCCTTCCTGCCAGCCCTGTATAACGCCGTTCAGAGGAAATGTAATGGGCTCATTTCTTTCGTAGGACGAATCGAATATGCTGCCATCAACCAATTTGCCTTCATAATGCACAGTAACTTTAGAGTTGAGCGTGGGGGCTTTTCCCGTACCTTCTTTGATAACTTCATACTGTAACCCTGATGCCGTTTCTTTTATACCGGCTTTCTTTTTGTTATTTTCAAGAAATTGTTGCCCTGCTTTCTTATTTTCCTCTGCTTTTTTAGCGGCTAATTCTTCTTGTTTTTTCTGATGTTCAATCTGAAAATCTTCAATGATTTTAATTTTTACACTGTCGGTTAGCAATACTTTTTTACCGTTTAAATGGTCAATCAGCCCTTTTGCCATAGCTTCAGGGTTGACATTTATACTTTGAGACTTCAGGTTTACAGCCACGTCCATGCCTATGGCATAACTGATACTGTCATTTTTGGTCTGCAACTTCATCTTGTCGAGCGATTGGGCTTGAATTGACATGGAAAACAGCATTGTAACAAGAATAACAAAAGATAATTTCATTTTTTTCATGGTGTTTATTTATTTAATAATGACTTTTTAAACTTTTACAAAACTATAAAAATAATGTGAATACTAAATAATATACTTGGTTAATCGATTTGTGTCATTTTGTTTTTTTTACCATTGTAAGTTCAATGTCATATACAAGTGTGGCTCTTTTAGGTATCTTTTCTTCATCACCCAAAAGACCGTAAGCAAGATGTGATGGAATGATAACTTTTGCATTATCTCCCACTTTCATCAAAAGCACAGCTTCTTCAAGGCCATTTATGACATCGGATTTGCCGGTCAAAAAACGTAAAGGCCCTGTTTCTTTTGAAGAATAGCATTCAATACCATTAATGAGGTTGACTTTGTAATTTATTACAACACTGTCCCCTGGCTCGGCCTGACTTCCTGTACCTTGCTTATAAATCATATAACGAAGTCCTGTACCGGTTGTTTTCATGTTCCACTCATGTCTTCTAATGTAATTGGCAATATCTTCATTCTCTACTTTAATCATGTGTTTGTTGGCTTTTTCCAAAGGCTCTTTCAAACTGTCCGAATTAATGGTCACAGGCGGTGTGCCATTATTATTGCAGGAACAAGTTAGTAAAAATGATGAAAAAATAAATATAATTACTCGTACTCGCATTTGTATTTTTAGATAACAAACTATCACGGGTTATTTTTATTGTGTTAAAGCACAATGTTCCTTGCGTAATAAATCATCAATGGTTTTTACAGGGTTGAAAGTAATCAGCGGTACATCCACAAAAACAGTTATCCAGTTGGCCATGGCTCCATTCCACAATCCGGGAAGTTCCAAAGCTTTGAGTTCCCGCCCGTCCTTCGATTTCTGGCTGATAAATCCCGTGTTGGGGTCAACAAATTGGGTAAGGTTGAATTTATTTCCCTTATAATCATACACCCAGCACACAAGGTCAACAGGGTTGAAATGTGTGGCGTGCATCAGAATGTCTTTCTGCTGCTCATTTTTCATATCAACTTGCGAAGATTCCACTATTTGCAACGACAGGGACTTGTCGCTTGGATTTTCAACCCAGAAAGGCCCCCCGCCGGGCTCTCCTGCATTTACTACCATGCCACATACCCTTAATGGACGGTTAAACTTTGATTTAAGAAATGCAAAAAGATTTTGTGGGTTGTTATATAAAGCATCAGCAATACTTATAAAAAGTTCTTCTTTAGCAAAGTCAGCAGCTTCATACAATACAGAGTCGATGGGTTGGCCTTGCTCAAACAGTTGCAGGTAGTGAGCAACTTTGTCTTTAAGCTTAAGCAGCAAACCGCCTATCATTTTTTTATAACGTATGGTTTCTCCCCTAAGCCGGTCTGGAACTATGTTGTCGATGTTTTTTATGAAAATGAGCGCCTCTTTGCAGTCATTGAGGTTTTCAATCAGTGCGCCATGTCCTGCCGGCCTGAACAACAATTTGCCGTCTGCTTCTCTGAAAGGTTCATTAGCCAGATCTACGGCTATGGTATCTGTCGAAGGCTTTTGCTCTGTGTAGCTGATGTGGTAGGTAGTGTTGTATCTGGCCGAATAGGTTGGAACAACTTTGTCCAGCAAACCGATAACTGCCTGCTTATGCTCGGGCGATAGGGTAAAATGAAGATGCGTTTCGCCTTTAGCATTTCTGCAAAAAAGCGCCCCTTCAACCAGGTGCTCTTCAAGCGAAGTGCGCACCTCATCACCATAATTATGAAATTTAATTAGGGCTTTGGGTGTTGATGCGTAATTCAACCCTTTTTCGCCCAAAATAAAGCCGGCAATGGTGGCGTAATCCTGTGTGATTAATGCTTTGTCAAAATCTTCTCCGGCTGTAGTCATGATTTTTTTAAGCTCATTATAAAAAGCAAAATGTGGAAGTTCCTGAAAGAAGTTTTTAATTTTAAAAGCCGACTTTTCATCAATTTTACCCTTTTCATAATTTTCTTTCAGTGTAAACATATCCTTGAACATACGACTGGCGGCTCCTGATGCAGGTACAAATTTTAATACATTTATATCCGCTGTGGCTTTTTCGTATGTTGCACACAAGTGCTCTATTTCAGCTTCATCAAACACTTTAATGCCATTTTCAGGGGTAGCTGCAGCAGCCAACTTTAAGTAAGGAATTCCCTGCCTGAAAATTTCCAATTGCTGTTCAATGATATCATCACTAATACCTTTTTCTAAAATCTGTTTCCTGTCAATTTCACTTAATTTGAATTTTTCTGCCATTATTTTTTCTATTATTTAACATTAATGTCCGATAAAAATTTTACTTCTCGTTAAAGGATGTAAATATAAGTTCCCGTTTTTGCCTCAATCCTAAAGGAAGAATTGATTTTCAGCAATTTACATCTGCCTTAGGCAGATGAGAGGCAAAATAAATTGCTGAAAAGCAAATAAATATTTTGAAAACAGACCCCTTAAGAACAATATTTATCCAAAAACCTTTATCAATAATGCTTTTCATCAATTTTCAAAATTTTTATCGGACAACAGTGATTATAAAACAAATATAATGAGAAATATTCAGAAGTGTTGTAGAAAAGGAAAATGATGATGTTTTTTACAGAAGCCCTTATAATTAAGCTGAATTATCATTATGTTTGTATAGATTTTATAAATAGTACCAGTGAATAACAGAAAGAAGAAGCCTGTTAACGTTAAACAGTCTGCTACTATGCCCCCGGGAAATCGGGTGCGGCTATTGGTTAGCTCTGAGGCTAAAGATTTGTTGAATGAAATATGTACCGGAAAATGAGTGTAAAGAAAGGAAAAAATAAGCAAAAGCAAATAAAGCAAGCCCCCCCTGAGAAGAATAGGAAAGTTGCCGTTTCTGTTTATGTTTTTATACTAATTATTGTTACAGCTCTTGTTTATATTAATGTTATTCAGCATGAGCTTACAAATTGGGACGACCAGAAATATATAACCGATAACCCTTACATTAAAAGCCTTTCGGGGGAAAATATAGCTAACATTTTTACCAAGCCGTATTTCAGCAATTATCACCCGATAACCACATTGACTTATGCTGTTGAGTTTGCTTTTGCAGGTACGCAATCCCCCTGGCTTTACCACCTGACGAATTATCTGTTGCATATATTAAATGTGGTTCTGGTATTTGTTTTTATAAAGAAATTATATAACGAAAAGTTAGTTGCTTTTGCTTCAGCATTGCTTTTTGCCTTACATCCCATGCATGTGGAGTCGGTGGCCTGGGTGGCTGAAAGAAAAGACCTACTTTATACTTTTTTTGTGTTGCTGTCGCTCATTTGTTATGTGCGCTTTATAAAAAGAGAACGAACAGGTCTGATGTGGTTATTGGCAATATTATTATTTGTTTTTTCGTTGCTCTCAAAGTCGGCTGCAGTGATGATGCCCGTGTGGGCGTTATTGTGTGTCTGGTTTCTTAAGAACAAAGTTGTATTGAAAGATATACTTGCCTTAGTACCTTTTTTTGCATTGTCGCTTCTTTTTGGCATTATTGCCTTAAATACCCAGGAAGAGGCCATGAATGCGTTAGAAATAGCCTATTCAGTTTTTAACAGAGCGATTGTAATTATTTATCCGGCGTTTTATTATCTGATACAGTTTGTCGTGCCCTTTAATTTCAATGCTCTTCATGCTTTTCCTATTGAAACGAATGGCTTTTTACCTTACTACTATTATCTGTCGCCTGTAGTTCTTGCTGCACTGATTTTTGGGGTTATCAGAACAAGGCCCCCCCACCGTAAAGTAGTTGTTTTCGGCCTGCTGTTCTTTCTGGCGGGAATACTGCTGGTTACGCACGTTGTGTCTATTGGCCAGGCTATTGTGGCAGAAAGATATACCTATGTGCCGTACATAGGTTT
>JAKIYU010000075.1 GCA_022708385.1 Bacteroidota bacterium
ATTATTTCGCATATGGAAGATTCTCTGTCGTTTTTATAGTTGACGGGGGTTTATCACTTCTTATTTTCTCAGGTATTGGATTGTCACTATGGTATCCGTTCAGCTTTTTCAACAACGGGAAATCAGGACCTGTGGCAATAATTACAAACCTGACCCTGACAGGAGCATTGTCAATACTTATCTGGATGCTCATAGTCAGATACACCCTTCAGCTTGCTCTGCCGGGATTTACTGACCTGGAAAATTACTGGGAGTCCACTTTTCTATACAGGATCGCAACGGGAGTTTTCATTTACTTCCTTACGGTTCTCAGTTATTTCCTGTTTCTCAGCCTTACCCGGCTTTCAGAAAAAAAAGCCAGGGAAGCACGCCTTGAGAGCCTTGTAAGGGAAACCGAACTTAAGATGCTGAGATCACAGATAAATCCTCATTTCCTCTTTAACAGCCTTAATTCGATTAGTGCATTAACACTTTCTGAACCTGAGAAGGCCAGGGAGATGATTATTAAATTGTCTGACTTCCTGAGGCATGTGGTTTCCCAGCCCGAGAATAAGCCCGTCCCCTTAAGTTATGAAATTGAAAATATTAAAAGATACCTTGAAATTGAAAAGGTGAGATTTGGCAGTAAACTGGAGTTTGTATTTGATATTCTTGCTGATTGTGCTGACAGGCTTATATCTGTGCTGTTGCTGCAAACATTGTACGAAAATGCTGTCAAGCACGGGGTTTACGAAAGTGTGGAACCTATTACCATAAACACCACTGTGACCTTGGTGAATGATTTTGTTGAATTTAAAATTTCAAATAATTTCGAACCTTTCGTGGCAGGGAAAAAGGGGGCGGGGATTGGCATAAGCAATATCAGGGAAAGGCTCAGGCTCTTGTTTAACAATACAGATCTGTTGGCCATCAGCAAGAAAGACAATATTTTTGAAGTTCTGCTTAAAATACCCCGACAATAATTTAATATCTTTGTGCCTGAAATTATTGTAGAAAATCGACAAATCCATGAAGAAATATTTGCGGATATTAAAACTTGTGAAACCATACTGGCGTTATGCCGTCCTGAATATTTCATTCAATATCCTGTCTGTGTTTTTTTCTCTGGTATCGCTTACCATGGTGGTTCCTTTTCTGGGTTTGCTCTTTGGAACGGTAGAGCTTGTTAAAACACCTCCGCCGCTTACGTTCGATACCCAGTCAATCATTCAGAATTTCTACTATATTATCAGCCGGATTATTATCGACAGAGGCAGGGTCGATGCCCTTATTTTTATCTGCCTGCTTGTGGTGGTGCTTTTTTTTATAAAAAACCTTTTCAGGTATCTGGCTATGTACTTTCTTTCACCCATCCATTGCGGCATTGTAAAAGATCTGAGGAACATGATTTTCAACAAGATACTCATTTTGCCCTTATCATATTATACTGAGCAGAAAAAGGGCGATATACTGGCTCGTTCTACCAGTGATGTCGAGGAAATTAAGTGGACGGTTATCAGTTCCCTTGAGATGATTTTCAGGGAACCTATTGCCATAATTTTTTTTCTGTTTGCACTCTTTTTTATCAGTGTCAAACTGACGGTGTTTGTGCTTCTTTTACTGCCTTTTACAATTCTTATAATTGGCGGTATAGGGCGCAGCTTGCGCCGCACCTCGGTCAAAGCCCAGTCGCAGCTCGGGCAGCTTATGGCTCTGCTTGAGGAGGGCATTTCGGGATTGAGGATTATCAAAGCCTACAATGCCATAGATTTTTCGGAAGATAAATTCAAGGAGAGAAATAAAAGATTCAACACCCTTATGGTAAGGGCTTTCCGCAAAAGGGACCTGTCGGCGCCACTCAGCGAGTTCCTTGGCGCCCTTGTACTGGTGGTGGTTATGTGGTTTGGAGGTAAATTGGTACTGGGCGAAAACAGCAGTATAAACCCCGAGGTGTTTATTGCCTATGTGGTCATCTTCTCCCAGCTGATACCCCCCGCCAAGGCTCTTTCAACTGCCTATTACAACATACAGAAGGGCATAGCCTCATCCGACAGAATATTCGAAATACTCGACTCACCCGAAATCATTGTTGAAAAACCAGATGCTAAACCTATAAAGAAATTTGAAAAAGAAATTGTTTTTGAAGATGTCAGCTTTTCGTACGAAAAGGAACAGGTGCTTGACCGTATTAACCTGAAAATTGAAAAAGGAAAAACCATTGCCCTTGTGGGAGTGTCGGGCAGTGGCAAAACCACCATAGCCAACCTCTTGCCCCGATTCTACGATTGCATACAGGGGAAAGTTATGATTGACGGTACCGACATTCGCGATTATATCATTAGTGACCTGAGAAGCCTTATGGGAATTGTATCGCAAGACAGTATTTTGTTTAATGATACGGTATTCAATAATATTGCATTCGGTATGAAATATGCGCGCAAGGATGATGTGATAGAAGCTGCTAAAATTGCCAATGCCCACGAGTTCATTATGGCTATGGAAGATGGCTATCATACCTATATCGGCGACAGCGGCAGCAAATTGTCGGGTGGGCAGAAGCAGCGCATAAGCATTGCCAGGGCTGTGCTAAAGAACCCACCAATTCTTATACTCGACGAGGCCACTTCCTCGCTCGACACCGAGTCAGAAAAGCTTGTACAGGAAGCCCTATTCAACCTCATGAAAAACAGGACTTCAGTGGTTATTGCGCACCGCCTTACCACCATACAGCATGCCGATGAAATTGTGGTGTTGCAGGAAGGTAAAATTATTGAAAAAGGCAACCACTTTTCGTTGTACGAACTCAACGGTGTTTATCGCAGATTATGCGACATGCAGTCGTTTGATGCCCACCAGTAAACGCCAACCATGAGCTTGCCCGACAAACGTATTATCAGGTTTATTAAAAAGCACCACCTGTTAACCCTCAGCACCTCAGATGGTTCTGTGCCCTATGCCGCTTCGTGTTTCTATATTTATGCCGAAGAGACCAATACCCTGTATTTTGCATCATCGCCTGATACAAAGCATATCATGGATGCCCTTAAACAGCCTTTGGTCGCAGGCACTATTGCCTCCGAAACACTGATTATAAAGCGCATCAGAGGTGTGCAGTTTACTGGTCGCCTGACTGAAGAATACAGCGAAGAGGTAAGAAAAAAATACATAAAACGCTTCCCTGTTGCTTTGTTTGTACCTTTCAGATTATGGGCTATTGAATTGCATTTCATCAAAATGACTGATAACAGGCTGGGGTTCGGGGAGAAAATAATATGGGGAAGTTTGGAGTGAACTTGAGTTTAGAGTGAGCTAGAGTTGCAACTCAAAATTCCGAACTTCAAACTTCGAACTCCGAACTCCGAACTCCAAACTTTTTCTACTGTAAAACTACCAGCTTTCTGCTGATAATTCTTTCCTGTGTCAGGATTTTGAGTATATACGTGCCCGAAGGAATACCCGACATATCAATGGTACTGCTGCCTTTCAGGGACTTTCTGCTAAGGGTGCGCCCCCTGATATCATTTATTTCAACCTCTGCATTTTCATTTTCCGGAAGGTACGCCAGCGTCAGAAAAGATCTGGAGCCAAGCGGGTTGGGATATATTAAAATATTGTCATTTGGTACTTCATTCAGTTGCGTGGTGGTGCAGTTTCTTTGAAAAATGATGCGCCCGGAAAGATTAAGAGAGTCGAGAAACAACTGCCCGTCCTGGGTGTTATTTTTCAGGATATAGTTCATGTAGGGTATGAGGAAATCGAACAGCACAACATGTTGCTCGGCTCTGGTAATTGTGGGTTGTGGCGAAGTGGACAGTTCTCCGGTGGCGCAGTTAAAATTGTAATTGGCAAAATAACAGTGTCCCCCGCCTTTGATGCCTATTATTGTTTTGCAGCTTGTACCCAGTGAATCGTACATGGAAAGCTGGTGTTCGGCAGGTGGTGTGACTCCGTCGTTTTGCCCGTAAAAGATAAGGTCGGGCACAGTGATTTGTGTAGCCGCATGTATGGCCGACACGTTGGTTTCGGCAGGGGCGAATGTGATGTGGGCAGTGATGTCGTTATTGCCGGCGGCGGCCAGGAACGAAGCCCCACCGCCCATTGAATGCCCCATCAGCGCTGATGTGGTGCCAATCTTCTGGTAAAAGGGAGAAGAAGCGTTGGTGTTTTCGCTTTTCATCTTGGTGTTCAGAAAACGCAGGTCTAGGCCGAAAGCTTCATGGTTGGGAGCTGGAAGCAGTGAGCCTTCTGTGGTGGGCAGCACCATGATGTACCCTTGGGGTACTACAGCTTCCCAAACATTGGCGTAAGCACTGTAAGCCATTGCAAAACCATGTCCGAAAACTATCAGTGGAAAAGCACCGGCTGCCACAGCCACATTGTCGCCTGCTGATGTTGCCGGATAATAAATATGCACCGGTATGTTGCGGCTGTGTGCAGGGTCGGTGTACGAAAGTGAACGATGCCCTATGGCATAGGGTTGGGCTGTGGCCTGAATGAGGTATAAACTGAAAAATATAGGTATAAAAATTGTGCGCTGAATCATAAATTTTTTTTATAAAATTATAAAAAAATAAATACACAGTCATTAAATAAATGAAATGCAAACCTTAAATAATGATAATTTTGCAAAAAACCTGAAAATAATCTGGCTTTTTTTCTGAAATTCATCTGAAAATGAAATTTGTGCATCCTGCTTTATTATTTGCAATTGGCCTTATTGCTATTCCTGTTTTTATTCATTTGTTCAATTTGCGCAGATATAAAATAATTTATTTCAGTAATGTAAGGTTTTTAAAGAATATTAAAGAAGAGACCCGTAAACAGTCGCGCCTGAAACACTTGCTTGTTTTGTTTAGCCGTATCCTTGCCATTATTTTTCTAATCCTTGCTTTTGCACAGCCTTATTTACCTGATAAAACGGATATTTTGCTAACGGATAAAGATTATATTTCGCTATATATCGACAATTCTTTTAGTATGGAAGCCAATGGGGTACAAGGCAAACTTCTGTCGCTGGCCGAAAAAAAAGCGGCTGAAATTGCTGAATCCTACCGCACAACCGATGCTTTTCAGGTGCTCGACAATAGTTTCTCTGCTTCAAGCCAGCGTTTGCTGAGTAAAGAAGAAGTGCACGATTTTATCAAGGAGGTTTATCCTGCTTATCATTTCCGAACACTATCCGAAGTTGTTGAAAGGCAGCTTTCTATACAGGAACTAAGAAATTATAAACAGAAATTTTTATATATAATTTCCGACTTTCAGAAAAACTTTACCAATATTGAAAATATTAAAACGGATTCCACAGTAAAAATTTTTCTCGTTCCTGTTTTTCCTAATGAATCCGGGAACTTATATATTGATAGTTGCTGGTTCGAAACCCCTGTAAAACGACTTGACCAAAATGTGGTACTTAAAGCACACATTGTCAATCAATCGGTAAAAAGTGTCGAAAAAGCACCTGTAAAATTAACAGTAAATGGCCGGCAACGCGCATTATCGAGTTTCGATATACAACCTAACAGTGATATTGTTGTTGAGCTGCCTTATAAAATTAATGAAGCCGGTATTCACCAGGTCTGTGTTGAAATTAATGATTATCCCGTGACTTATGATGATAAATTTTATATATCTTACACAGTCATGGACAAAATGCCTTTGCTTTGTATCAATAACGACAAAGAAAACATTTACTTAAATGCACTGTTCGGAAAAGACTCGGCATTTGAATTTCAAAATATACAGGGCAAAGCCATTGATTATTCCCGCTTAAACAATTATAGTTTAATTATTCTTAATGAATTCAACGACATAAGCAGTGGTTTAAGCAATGAGCTGAGCAGGTACCTCAGGGAAGGGGGCCAGTTGTTGCTTATCCCTGGAAAGGATATTGATAAAGAAAGCTTCAACGCCTTCCTGTCGGAAACTGCTGCTGCTACGTTGGGCGCTGCTGATACGCAGAAGGTTAAAATTAACAATATAGATTTCAGCCATCCCCTTTATAATGATGTTTTCGATAAAATTCCTGAAAATATTAATTTACCTGAAGTAAAGAAGTATTATCCGATAAATATCCGTTCAAAAGCGGCTGCAGTTAATTTACTCAGCCTTCAGAATAATTTGCCTTTTCTGAGTGTTTTCAATGTGAACAAGGGGCTTATGTATATTATGGCATCACCGCTCAACAAAGAATTTACCAATTTTCCTATTTACAGCATTTTTGTACCTACACTGTATAACATGGCACTTTACAGTACTGCTCAACGCAATCTGTTTTATACTCTCGGTAAGGATAATGCCATTGAGTTTCTGAGAGCAGGCAATGTTTATGATGAGATATTTAAAATTAAAAAATTCGATAGTGATTTTGAATTTATTCCTCAATTCAGTAGTGCTTTTTCGTCGTTTACATGTTTTATCAATGACCAGATAACAGAAGCCGGGAATTATTACCTTTGCAACAAGAAGGATACACTTGGCGGATTATCTTATAATTATAACCGCAATGAGTCGGATATGTCCTACATATATGAAGAGGCGTTGGAAGAAAGAATTAAAAGTAGCGGCATAAATAATGTTTTTCTCGTCGATACCCGCAGAGAAACTGTAAGGGATGCAGTAGCAAAAATCAATAAGGGCGTGGTTATGTGGAAATATTGTATTATTTTAGCGCTTTTGTTTTTATTGGCAGAAATCCTCTTATTGCGTTTCTGGAAATAATACTTCTTTAAAGAACAATGAACACATTCGAGAATAATAACGAAATTAACGGCGAAGAAAGCGAGCTTCAGAAAACGGCGCTTATTACCGATATGTACGAGAACTGGTTTCTCGATTATGCGTCGTATGTTATTCTCGAGCGCGCAGTTCCCGATATAAAAGATGGCCTTAAGCCTGTTCAGAGACGCTTGTTGCATTCGATGAAAGAACTCGATGACGGGCGTTACAATAAGGTAGCGAATATTATTGGCAACACCATGAAATACCACCCGCATGGCGATGCCTCTATTGGTGATGCCCTTGTTCAGATGGGACAGAAAGACCTTCTCATAGATACCCAGGGAAATTGGGGTAATTTACTGACAGGTGATGATGCCGCGGCCCCGCGTTATATTGAAGCCAGATTGTCGAAATTCGCCCTCGATGTGGTGTTTAATCCCAAAATAACCGATTGGAAACAGTCGTATGATGGACGAAATAAAGAACCTGTCTTTTTACCTGTTAAATTTCCCCTTCTATTAGCACAAGGTACTGAAGGCATCGCCGTTGGTCTGGCCTCAAAAATATTCCCGCACAATTTCAACGAACTTATCGACGCCTGTATCAAACTCCTGAATGCAGAAGAAGCTACCATTTATCCTGATTTCCCTACGGGCGGCCTTGCCGACTTTTCAAAATACAACGACGGCATGCGTGGTGGAAGGGTTAAAATCAGAGCACGTATTGTTCAGATTGATAAAAAAACACTCTGTATTACTGAACTGCCATTTGGCAAAACAACCCAAACGCTTATTGAATCTATAATAACAGCGAATGATAAAGGCAAAATTAAAATAAGAAAAATTGAAGATAATACGGCCGAAAATGTCGAAATACTTATCCATTTAGCGCCCGGCATTTCTCCCGACCAAACCATCGACGCCCTCTATGCTTTTACCGATTGCGAATATACTGTGTCGCCCAATGCCTGTATCATTGATAATAACAAACCCCGCTTCTTATCTGTTAATGAGATTCTTGAAATATCGAACAAAAACACAGTATCTCTGCTTAAACAAGAGTTAAGCATTAAAAAAGCAGAACTTCTCGAACAGCTTTTCTTTACCTCTCTCGAAAAAATTTTTATCGAAAAACGTATTTACAGGAACATCGAGAAGTGTGAAACATGGGAGTCCATAATTGAAACTATTGACGAGGGGTTAGAAAAGTACAAAAAACTATTTTACAGGGAAATTACAAGGGACGACATCATCAAACTTACTGAGATAAAAATTAAACGCATTTCAAAGTACGATACCTTTAAATCTGACGAACATATTAAGGACATTGAAGATCAGATTGCAGAAACCGATTATAACCTGTCACATTTAATTGAATATGCCATAAAATATTACCTGAACATTAAGGAAAAATATGGCAAAGGGCGTGAACGCCGTACCGAAATAAGAAACTTCGATACCATAGAAGCCACCAAGGTAGCCGTGGCCAACGAAAAACTTTATGTCAATAGGGAAGAAGGCTTTGCCGGTACATCGCTCAAAAAAGATGAATTTGTGTGCGATTGTTCCGATATCGACGATATCATTGCCATTAAAAGTGATGGCTCTTTTATTGTAACCAAGGTTGTTGACAAAATATTTCTCGGGAAAGACATTCTTCACATTGCCGTTTTTACCAAAAATGACGACCGTACCATATACAATCTTGTATATCTCGACGGCAGTAAGGGAAGAATTATGGTGAAACGCTTTGCTATTATGGGCGTTCAGCGCGATAAGGAATATAAACTTATCAAGGGTAATAAATATTCCAAAATACTTTACCTGACTGCAAATCCTAACGGCGAAGCGGAAGTCATTACTGTACACCACAAACCAAAACCACGACTGAAAAAACTTTCTTTCGACTTCGATTTCGCTTCTCTGGAAATAAAAAATAAAAACTCCTCCGGAAATATTCTGACAAAAAATGCTGTCAGAAAAATTGTACTTAAAGAAGAAGGTATTTCCACTCTGAGTGCCCAAAATATTTGGTACGACGATACTGTAAAAAAACTAAACACTGATGGCAGAGGTTTGCTTCTCGGTTCTTTTGCTTCCGACGACAAAATAGTATCTGTTAACAGGTCAGGAACTTATAAATTTACTGGTTACGAGCTTACCACCCACTTCGACGATGATATGCTTTGCCTTGTGAAATACAAAGAAAACCTTATTGCTACCGTTATTTATTTCGAAAACGAAACCAGTTCGTACTACCTGAAAAGGTTCAACATAGAATATGCGGAAAAAAAGGTGAATTTTATCGGGGAAAACGAAAACAATTACCTCGCAAATTTTACCCTGAATCATGCACCGAAAGTAAAAATAACCTATGCCCCAAACCCAAGAAGAAAGAATACAGAGGAAATTATTGATGCTATCGAATTCATTGGGGTAAAAAGTTATAAAGCCAAGGGCAAAAGACTTACAAATCAACCTTTCGAAAACATTGAGATTATCGAAGCCGAAGTGCCTCAGGATGAACTTATTCAGAACATACCCACAGATGATGTTTTACACGGAAATGAAACCTTTGATAATGATGCGGAAACATTCAATGTTGAAAAGACCGTACTGACTGAGCCTGCAGTTAATGTAGAATCTGCTGAGGTTCCTTATTCTCAACCCGTTTTGATTGAAAATGAGGTTGTTGTACAGGATAATGAAGAAAAACAGGAGCAGCAGAAAAAAAGTAAAAAACCAAACGCAAAAAAAATCCCTGAAGCTGCACGTGCCGATGCCCCTGCTACTGAAACAGATAAGCCTGAAACATCTGTAAAATTACCTGTTAAAGAGAAAAACAGAAAGTTAAAAGATAAAGACAGGATTAAGCCAGATGTTGCCCTTGAAGAAAAACAAGCAATTGCCAAAAAATCTGAACAAGTTCTTGAAAAACCACTGGCGGCACCTAAATCAAAAAAAAGCGATGAAAAACAGGAACCTGTAAATCTTGAAAAAAGTCCCAAATCCAAAAAGGAGAAAGCTAATGACTGTAAAACTGAAGTGGACAGCAATTCAGTTAGTGAAAAGAGCAAAGTGGTTGAAAGGAAATCTGATAGCGTAAAAAAAGAAAAACCTGCTGCGACACCCCCTCCTGTTAA
>JAKIYU010000076.1 GCA_022708385.1 Bacteroidota bacterium
ATCGGCAGATGTAAAAGTTATAGAGTCGGTGTTGTTGCCAACAGCCAATAATTTACCCTGAACATTAATTTTGTAATATCCCTGAAAGATAATATCTACTCCCGGCTCAATAATTAATGTTGTACCATTGTTTATTTGTATGTTGCCTTGTATAAGGTATGGTGAATTGACTTGCGTCCAGGAGCCGCTTACCGTTCCTCCGGGTATAACAGTCTGAGATGAAATACCAGATATAAAAATCAAGGTAATAATTGTAAATAAAAATAGCTTTTTCATTTCATTAGGGTTATTGAAAATAAAGGGTGAATAGGTCTGTATTTTTTATAAAATTAGGTATATATATTCGATAAAACATAAAAAAATTACAGACACACCCATTTTAATAGATAAGTATGTAACATATTTTAATAATAATACAGAAATAATTTTCGTTAACCGTTAATAATTGAAGTTATATAGCATTTGAATTGCTTAATTAACAATATATACAAAAATATTTACTGATATATATTTATGTTAATAAGACAAAGTCAAATTTTGAGTGTGTAGAAGTGATATTTAGATTACATCAAAAACAACGAGCAGGGCGTAAATTTCACCAGGCACCCAGAACAATATTGTGAGAATGATACTGAGCAGGAATTCGCTTCCGGTGCCTCTGGCAAGCAGTACAGCCAGCGGGGGGAGGATGATGGCAAGAATGACAAGGAGTAGCAGTTCAACGTCGTTGGTGTTGCTGGTCGAAGCAGTATTAGGTTTTTCGAAAAACCTTTGGGCTAAAAAGGATTTAATTTCACTGCGATGGGCAGGCGTGTTCATTTTCTCTATGGCTTTAGCCAAGGTTTTGTGTATTTTAACAGGTTTTTCTATTGCAGGAACAGCTGTGGTGTTTATTTTTTCAATAACCGGTGCCTTAAAAGCCGGAGTTTCGATGGCATTGCAGGTTAATGTAGGTATCTGTGTATATGACTGCTTTTCCTGAACGGATTGGTCAGAGCGGGGTGTAGTCAGGCGGTTACTCCCTTTTTTGAAGTCAGTGTATTTTTGTGCCGTAAAATCATTGGTTTTCAATGAAGTACATGAAGAAAGAAATACGGCAATCAAAATTACCATGACTGCGTTAAGTTTCATCATTTTGTTTTTCATAAATAAAATAATTTAAGGGTTAATAAATTTTTTCAAGCTCAACGGTAAAGTGCCTCATGATAGGGGCTTCGTAAGTAATTCTGTAACCTTTGCGTATGTCATTTCTTCTGTTATACACATTGATAAGAGCTGCAGCAACGTAGTCCATGTGGTTGTTGGTGTAAACCCTCCGGGGTATGGCCAGTCGGAGCAGTTCGAGGGTGGGATATCTGTTTTCGCGGGTATCGGGGTCGCGGTCGGCTAGGAGTGTGCCAATTTCAACACCTCTGACACCTCCTTCGATGTACAGTTCAATGGCCAGGGTCTGGGCCACAAGCTCTTCCTTGGGCAGGTGGGGTAGGAACTTAGTGGCATCCACAAAAACGGCATGGCCTCCTACAGGCATTTGTATGGGAACACCTGCTGCTATGAGCTGTTGGCCGAGGTATTCAATTTGTTTAATGCGTGATTCGAGGTAATCAAACTCAGTGCCTTCATACAGGCCCTGGGCCAGGGCATTCATATCCCTGCCCGACATGCCACCATAAGTGATATAACCTTCGAACATGATGTTAAAAACAGTAGCATTTTTGAAGGTTTCTTCATTTTTAAAACCGATAAATCCCCCCATGTTCACAATGGCGTCTTTTTTACTGCTCATGGTCATCATGTCGGCATTGGCAAACATATCCCATACAATTTCCTTGATGGTTTTTTCTTTGTAAGCTTCTTCCCTGAGTTTGATGAAATAGGCATTTTCGGCAAAACGAGCGGAATCGAATACAACAGGGATGCCATAGCGGGTTGCCATAGCCTTCACATCTTTGAGGTTTTGCATAGATACAGGCTGCCCGCCGGAAGAGTTGCAGGTAACGGTAACAACAATACAGGGAATTTTTTCTTTGGGATAACTTTTAAGTACCTGTTCGAGTTTATTCAGGTCAATGTTGCCTTTGAAAGGATGGAGGTTTGTTGTTTCGAAAGCTTCATCTATAGTGCAGTCTATAGCATGGGCTTTACGGAATTCGATATGGCCTTTGGTGGTGTCGAAGTGGGAATTGCCTGGAACGACATCGCCTTCTTTAATGAGGGTAGAAAAAAGCACATTCTCTGCGGCGCGGCCCTGGTGGGTGGGCAGGAAATAGTCGAATCCAAGGATACTCTTTATCGCATTTTTCATTTTAAAGTAGGAAGATGCTCCGGCATAACTTTCATCGCCTAACATAAGTTCCGACCATTGCCGGTCGCTCATCGCACCTGTTCCTGAGTCGGTCAGCAGGTCGATGAAAACCTGGTCACTATTAAGTTTAAACAGGTTGTAACGGGCATCTTTAATCCATTGAATTCTTTGGTTGCGTGTGCTTTTTTTGATGGGCTCTACCATCTTTATCTTATAGGATTCTGCAAAAGGTAAATTCATATTATGTAAAAAATTAAATTAAACACTAAGCCGGTTGAAGGCATGAAATTAAGTAAAAATAAAAGGAGGTGTTTAATTTAAAAACGGTCTCTTTCCTTGATGTTTATAAAGGAATTGCAGAGTGATAGGAGGGAGATATTCAGATAAATACCGATTTTCATAGATTAATTCTTGACACAACGTACACTGAAAGAGTTTTCTTTATTGTTATAAGGGCGTTTTATCTTGGCGCCCATGGTTATTTCCCTGTTCCATGCGTCGTAGCTTTGCTGGGCGGTAGTTGAAGACCAGAAATAGCCGCCGTAAGTGATGTCGTTATACTGGTTGAGTGTATTGCCGAAGCCACCCAGTTTGGCGTTAAAGCCTGAAGAGCCGCCCTCTTTAAGCTTGGTGCCTTCGTCGGTGCCTCTGTCCCAACCTTCTTCATCAGCTTCGGCCTGACTCATGCCAAGATACTTTTCGAGGGTTTTCCATTCGGCGTCGGATGGTAAATGCCACCCTGAAGGACATGCTGTCATAGCAGCCGCATGTTTGTAAAGCCTTCCGTAGGTGTTGCAATGGGCTGTATTGTTTTCATAACACGAACTGCCCGTAACATTATATTTAAGGTTTTCTTTAGTCCAGTACTGATTGCCTATTTTGACAATGTTATATACATTACCTCCGGCATCTGTAACAGTTGTGGGTTCGTTATTGTTGTTATTATTGTTGTCGTCGCTGTTGTCTTTTTTACAGGAATTTACAGTAAGTAAAAGGGGAAAGACCAATAAAAGCAAAAAGAATGACAGAATCTTTTTCATAGGCAGTGTTATTAAATTTAATTTCAAATGTATGATTTTTTTTTCAAACTGATTTTTTTTTAAGAATATTTTTTAGCAAAACAGACTTTATTTTTATATATTTGTATCTATTTCTATCTTTTGAAGAATTATTACACGCATAAATTATGAACTTTCAAATATAAAAACTAAAAGATGATTAAGCGTTTTTTATTTATTGTTACCTTAATTGCATTTGTATTTGCTCATTTATTTTCTCAAACGGCCAAATACAGCAACGAGTTTATGGCGCTTGGTTTAGGGGCAAGAGGCCTGGGTATGTCGGGTACTATGACTGCCATTACAGATGATGTTCATGCGGGTTACTGGAACCCTGCAGGATTACTGAACGTTGATGCGCACAGGCAGTTGGGTATTATGCATGCAGAATATTTTGCTGGGATAGCCAAGTACGATTATGCTGCCATGGCAGCTAAAATTGATGCTTCAAGCTCAGCCGGCTTATCTGTTATTCGCTTTGCCATTGATGACATACCCAATACCACTGAACTCATTGATAATGATGGTAATATTAATTACGACAAACTCAAATCGTTTTCGGCAGTTGATTTTGGTGTTCTGTTATCTTATGCACGCCTCATGCCTGTAGAGGGCTTGAGTATAGGCGCTAATGCCAAAATTATCAAGCGTAAAGCAGGTGACTTTGCCAAAGCATGGGGTTTTGGTTTTGATTTTGGCGGGCAGTATAAATACAACGAATGGCTTTTTGGTGCTGTGCTTAAGGATGCCACTTCTACTTTCAATGCATGGAGTTACACTTTCGATGATAAAACAAGAGATATTCTGGCAATGACAGGCAACGATGTGCCGACAAGTTCAACTGAAATTACATTGCCCAAACTTATTCTCGGTGTTGGACGCCATTTTACTTTTATGGATAAATTTACAGTGACGCCTGCTTTTGATTTTGACCTGACTACCGACAAAAAAAGAAATGTACTTGTTAAGTCAGGTCTTTTCTCAATTGACCCACACTTGGGCTTGGAACTGGGCTATAATAAAATTGTATTTTTAAGAGCGGGCATTGGAAATGTTCAGAAAGAAACCGATGAAACAGGAAAAAAAGTGACTACTTTCCAAATGAATATGGGGCTTGGTGTAAATATAAGCAACAAATTTTCAATCGATTATGCTTTGACAGATATAGGTAATAATTCTATTGCGCTCTATTCCAACATTTTTTCATTACGCATTAATATTAACAGAAAAGAAGAAAATTAATTATGAAACCATTTTATTCCTTTTCAAATATTAAGTCAATCAAAAAGACGCTGCTCGTTCCATTGTTCATTTTAATTCTTGTTTTAGCAGCTTCCTATTCTGCAATATCACAGCCTTATGGCAACGAATGGATAAATTACGACCAGGTTTATTTTAAAATTAAGGTAAGTAAAGAAGGCATATATCGTATTTCTTATAATACTTTAGTAGCCGCCGGTGTTCCTATAGGCACTTTTGACCCGAGAAGCCTGCAGCTATTCAACAAAGGCGAAGAACAATATATTTATGTTCATAATGAAAATACCGGCGTTTTTACGGCGAATGATTATATTGAATTTTATGCCAATAAAAACGATGGCTGGTTTGATGCCGCCTTGTTTAATTCTCCAGGTACACATACCAATCCCTATTATAGCTTGATTAATGATACCGCTGTGTATTTTCTGACATGGAATAACATACTGAATAACAGGCGGGTTGCTCTTATTATGGATTCAAATTTCAGTCCCTATGTGCCTATCCCGTATTTTTATGCCATTAATCATCAGAATTACACAGACACCTATTTTTACGGGGAAACCAATCTTTTCGGAGGCACCGATGCAGAATACACTACAGGAGAAGGCTGGTTTGATAACGGCGTTTCTTTAGGCGGCACAATAACCAAAACACTTCAGACACCTAATTTTCTTTCAACGGGTCCTGCCGCAACACTTACAATGGCTTTGGTTGGAGCTTCTCTTCCTATGCATCATCTGCGAATTAGTATGCCGGGGCAGGTTTTTGATACGACTTATGTAGGCTACAAAAATTTTCTCATTAACCGTCAGATTCCAGCAAACCTGCTTAACGCTTCTGGTAACCCGTTTGTTTTTTCTTCCATCGACGACCAGGGCTCAAGCGCCGATAGAAACACCGTAGCTTATATCAGGTTGAAATACCCGCAAACACTTAATTTAAACAATGCCTCCACTTACAGAATGTATGTGCCCGATGGTACTCAAAACAGTGCTTATCTGTACTTGTCCAATTTTAATCTGGGTACTAACGATTCAGTAATACTTTATGATGTTACCAATCACAAAAAAATTAAAGTGGTACGTAATGGTAATATGTTACAGGCGCTTGTACCTAACTCTGGAGGCGAGAAATTCTGTTATATAAGCAGTTCGGCTCAGATTATCAATGTAACAGATATTCAACCTGTAAATACAGACATGGGAAATTATGCCAAGTTTACCGATTATTCCAATGCTGTTTATTCCAATTCTGATTATCTGATTGTTACTCATGCCAGTTTGGCTACTGAGGCTACGAACTATAAAAATTACAGGCAATCAACAGGTTACAATGTGTTGATGGTGTATGCTGACGAGCTTTATGACCAGTTTGCTTATGGAATTGCCAAACATCCCCTTTCCATAAGAAATTTTGCACGTTTTGCTATGAATACATTTTCAGGAACCCCTAAGGCTCTTTTTCTTTTAGGTAAATCGTACACTGCTATGGCTTACAGAAAAAATGCTGCCTTTTATGCCGGTACTTTAGTGCCCACATTTGGTGTTCCTGCCTCCGACAATCTGTTCACTTCGAGAATTATCGACACACTTTATCAGCCTGCAATACCCACGGGCCGTCTGGTGGCTCAGAATAACACCCATGTGAGCATTTACCTCAATAAGGTAATTGCTTATGAAGACACCCAGCAGATAGCACAGCAAGCCCCTGAACTCTGGATGAAAAATGTATTGCATTTCGGTGGAGGAACCAGTATTACCGAGCAGTCTCAAATTGCATCTTACCTTGGAAATTATAAGGAAATCATTGAAGATACTTTATTTGGCGGGTATGTGCGTACGTTTTTAAAAACATCTTCAGCACCTATTCAGATTAATCAGTCGGATTCACTTAAAGAAATAATTAATAACGGAGTTTCGTTAATGACATTTTTTGGGCATGCTTCAGGAACAGGGTTTGACCAAAGTATTGACAATCCGTCGGAATATAACAATACAGGAAAATATCCCTTTTTATTTGCCAATTCCTGTTTTGCAGGCGATATTTTCAGTTCAGGTCTGAGTTCAAGTGAGGCTTTTGTTTTAATTCAGGATAAAGGTGTTATTGGTTATCTGGCCTCTACAGCCCCTTCGCCTGTAGGGTCCCTTAACACGTATGCCAGCTGGTTTTATAAAAACATCTGTTATCTTAATTATGGCAAACCAATAGGTGCTTGTATCCAAAAAACCGTAAACAATGTTCAGGCAACGGCACCTGGTAACCCCTATGTAAAAGAAGTGTGTCTGGTTACAGTATTACATGGTGATCCTGCCATAAAACTTAATTCTTTCGAGAAACCCGACTTTGAAGTCACGGCGTCGTCAATTTATTACGATCCTGCTTTTGTTACCACAGAAACAGATTCATTCACAGTTTATGTTATTGCTACCAATAAAGGAAGGGCTGTTAGCGGCAATTATATTGTCGAGTTAAAAAGAACTTACCCCGATGGAAGCGTGACGGATACCTACATGAAACAGATTCCGGCCACTGCATTTAAAGATACTATTTCTTTTAAATTGCCTGTCGATAAGGTTAACGGCGTTGGTGTTAATGTGATTAAGGTGTCACTTGATTTGTATAACGATTATGATGAAATTACAAAAGTAAACAATACAGTTACAGTCAGTTTACTTATTAAATCGATGGATATTATACCAATTTATCCGGCTAAATATGCTGTAATCCCAAATGCAAACGGTCTTACTTTAAAAGCATCCACAGGAGATCCTTTTATGGGTGTCAAGAATTATATTTTTCAAATTGACACTACCGACAGTTTTAACTCTCCATTTCTTACAATTCATCAGGTTTCCGACTCAGGTGGTGTAATTAACTGGACACTTCCGCCTACGTTCGTATTAACCGACAGTACAGTTTATTACTGGAGGGTCGCTCTCGATAATTCTCAGCCGGTATGGCGCGAAAGCTCTTTTCAATATATTTCTGGTAAAAGAGGATGGGGACAAGCGCATTATTTTCAATTTAAAAATAACACTTATGAATATGTAAATTTTAACCGTTCCGACAGGGATTTCGTTTTTGTGAACAATTATAAAAGTGTTACAGTCCAGGCCGGTGTTTATCCTTATCTGGCCTGGGATGAGCAATGGTTTAAAGTGAACGGTTCTGTTATGGATATCTGGAGCTGCCTTTCGGATGTAGGTAATGGTATGAAACTGGCTGTTTTCAACCCCATTTCAGGCGAGCCGTGGTACAGTACAGATGTAGGACAGAATACGGGGCCTTATGGCAATGCCCACTGCCACAACTATCCTGTACCGGCCTTCGATTTCTTTACCTATTATCCGCCTAACTCTGCCGGATTCAGAGCAAAGATTACCGATTTTATTAATATTGTGCCTGCAGGGTATTATGTGCTGGCGTATAGTCATAGGAATCATTATGCACAGGAATTTGAAGAACCCCTGCGACAAGCTTTTGAGTCTATTGGAAGTTCACAGATAAGATATATTCAGAACAACACACCCTATATAATTTTTGGAAGAAAGGGCATGCCTATAGGCCTTGCCAATGAGGCCACCGGCTCAACTCCGCAATCGGTAATAACCCTTGTGGATAGTATTAAAACTGCCTGGAATCAGGGCTATGTTAAGTCGGAACTCATTGGCCCTTCTACACATTGGAATTCATTGCATTGGAGGTATAATTACAAAGATGGCATGGCCACCGACAGCGTAAGGCTTTCTGTAATTGGTATAAAACTTAACGGGCAGCAGGATACAATACTGTATGGCGTTTCGGAAGATTCACTCGATATTTTTAATCTCGACACGCTGATTCCTGCTGCCGTATATCCTTATATGCATCTGATTGCATATATGAAGGACGACTCAATGCACACGCCTGCCCAATTGAAAAGATGGCAGGTGCTTTTCGAGGGTGTTCCCGAAACAAGTTTAAACCCATCGGCGCATTTTTATTTCCACAGCGATACTCTGCAACAGGGCGAAGACCTTGTTTTTTCCTGCGCCATACAAAATATCGGCGATTACAATATGGACAGCTTATTGGTGTCGTATTGGGTGGTTGATAAAGACAGAAACATAATTCCTGTAAGCTACCCACGCCAGAGGCCACACCCTGTAGGCGATGTGTTTATTGATACAGTCCATTTTTCTACTAGATACCTTTCAGGGCAAAACAGCTTTTGGGTTGAAGTCAATCCACACTTCGACCAACTTGAACAATACAGTATTAACAACATTGGCGAAGTGCCCTTTTATGTTGTAACCGACAAAACAAACCCGCTGCTTGAAGTAACCTTCGATGGTGTTCACATACTTGATGGCGATATAGTGTCGGCTAATCCCGAAATTGAAATCATCCTTAGAGACGAAAACAAATTCTTGCTTGTTGACAATGACACCTCATTATTCAGGGTATTCCTTAAAAAACCTGGAATGACCGATGCCGAAAGAATATATTTTGTGACCAACGGGGTTGAAATTATTAAGTTTTTGCCTGTAAGTTCATCGGAAAATACTGCGCATTTGAAATATACGCCGGGACTGCTTCCTGATGGTGTATATGAACTAAAAGTCCAGGCCAAAGATGCTTCACAGAACTTATCGGGTACTTATGATTACAGTATTAGGTTTGAGGTGATCAATAAATCTACTATAACAGAAGTGCTTAACTACCCCAATCCGTTTTCCACATCTACACGCTTTGTTTTCACTTTAACCGGTTCGGAAATACCTACATACATGAAGATTCAAATCATGACTATTTCAGGGAAAGTCGTCAAAGAGATTGATATGAGTGAACTGGGACCCGTTCATGTAGGCAGGAATATCACACAATATGCATGGGATGGCCGCGATGAATTTGGAGACCGATTAGCCAACGGGGTGTATCTGTACCGGGTTATTGCAAAAATGAATGACCAGAAAATTGAACTTAATCCTACTGCTGCTTCCAAATATTTTAAACAGGAATTCGGAAAGATGTTCCTTTTTAGATAACATATTTCATGAAGTTTTTCAGCTTTTTCAATTTTTTTTAGCAAGTCTTTAACCCAACTTGAGACCTAAAAGATTGTAATATTCACATAATCTGCAAGTTACAAATTTCACTTTCATTATTCGGGGAACACAATATTTTTTCTGTAGAAAGGCATAGGTTTATAATTAGTAGCTGA
>JAKIYU010000077.1 GCA_022708385.1 Bacteroidota bacterium
CCTCCTACTTCATAAGATGCATACGGATTATCGGGTATTTGTTCTTCAATAGCTATACCGGTACCAAACCAACCTGATCCGGACATTGTTATTTCATTGCCCAGTATTTCTGAAGTGCTTTGGGGATTAGAATTGGCATAAATACCTATCAGAGCAGGCAGATCAATGGTATTGCCGTTTATTTGAATGTTATTATCCTGCGCTGCCGCTAAATATGCAATGCCATAATAAGGGGTTTCAAAATAATTTGCCAGTACATCGAGATCCATATTCTGTACAGCAAAAACGCCAATACATAAATCCTCAAAGGAGTTTGGTTCATTAGCATTAAAACCACCGATTATGGCTTTACTATCATTAGAATCATCGAATCCTTCAAGATAAATACCACTTTCGACACCCACATTACACGTTATATCTGAAAATGCATTATTTACAACCTTTATTTTTGATCTATAGGAAATGATGCCAAAATCCAGATTAATAAATGAATTTGTCAGTCCTGATGATGCCTGTCCTACAGTGAAGTAAGTATTATCATCTAAAACATCAACTATCTCAATGCCACATCGAGAGCGTGTTGCATTAACGGGTGGATATTGTGGAAATAATGTTGTATCGCACAAAAATGATGTTTCGGTTATACTCCCGGGATGTGCATCATTGTAAGCCTCAACTACAACCCCTTTATAATCATTTTTAAAAAACGAATTGTCACTAATTTGAAAATCACCCCCTTCTTGTGAAACTACAGCATTTTTGGCATTACTTAAAATACTATTCTCAACATTTAATTCCCCTGTACTGCTTATGTATATGCCATCCCACATAGTATCACATTCAGCTAATAGTGTCGAATTTGAAATGTCTAATGACTTATTGGGATTAATCACAATTTTCGCATTCGGTCCAAAATGAACCGTTGCATTCGAAAAATCCACATCTCCATCAATTGTTAAAGTGCCGTTAACAGTAAACTCATAGGGTTGAAGTTGAGCAGTCAAAGTAGCATCATTAAAATGCGGGTCAGGACCTTCGCAACAACTGAAAATTTTTACGCTATCTCTCTTAGGGCATCCTCTAAAATTATTAACAGCATTTATATATAATACACCACCATCTTCATTACCGGTCCAGTCAACATAAAAAGGGTTCGTAGTTATTGTTTGAGGTGTGCCATTTCCGATTTGATAGGTATATGTAATATCTTGCAATGTGCTTGTTATGTAATGAGTTGTGGTAGGGGGAGTACCATGGCACGTATTAAAATAATCAGTTGTAAAAGTTGGAATCGGAGTAGGTTCAACTATAACCCCCTCTTCCCATTGGCAAAGAGATTCACTAGTACCTAAAATATAATATTCAAACAAGTAACTGCCTGTAGCTTGGGGATATGCAGTAAAAGACTGTTGTTGAAATATTGTAGGGCTTTGTGCGCTTGTACCTGTAATGTTTGGGTCTATACCGGCAGGAACAGTCCATGCAGCTATATAATCAAAAGGGAAACCAGGCTGGACATTTGTAAAGTCAAAATACAATGGATCCCCGATTGTACAAATAACAATTGATGGCGTAATTGACAAGTCACAATCCCATGAACATATTTTAAGTTCAAAATCAATATCGCCATTTTCAAACTGAATTAATAAATAGTAGTTACTGTCAAGATTTAAACTATCCTCAAATAAGTAAAGTGTGTCATTTTGGCTTCCTGCTTCAGCAACGTAAATTAAATTCTTGCAATCTCCTGTGTATAAAATCATATTGATTATTTCAGTTTTTTCAGAAGTTACAAAAAACCTAATATTCTCGAATTCATTTTGGGTTAATTGTATCCAATACTTATCTGTTTTTGAAGTTAGAAAATATGAATCACATTCCTCATCTGGGGTTATACTATATGGATCGTCACACCCACTTTGAGCAAACGTGTTTTGATAGCATAAAAATAATAGTAATGCTATTAAAGTTTTAATTAAAAATTGATATTTTTTCATTTTCTGCAATTTAAGTTATTAACTAATTTTTAAGTTCTGTTTTCGAGTTTACATCTTTAATAAATAATAAAATCAGAACCATACGCATCTCGCTTTTTCCTTATAGGATATAAGCGGATGAAATATTATACTTATCTTTGCAGTGCATTTGGTTTCGTAACCGGATGTATTCTTTTAGCGAAGAGCCGGCTCCAGGTTCTGCAAGACCTGGGTCGGTTTTTTATTTAACAAATATAAGCAATAATTTAATACGATATACAAATAATAATTGGTATTTTTTTTAAATAATTGGCTTTTTTTTTTAAATGTAATAATTAAATGTGTAAAGTCATCAATTAAGCAATTTCTCAAGCTTAATCAGGTTTCGTACTACATACTCTTTGTATCAGAACATGGAAAACAAATTGGTAGCAAAACGACATGATTACACAAACCATAAATACCAACGACAAGCTGACAGTTTATGTCAGGTAGGGCAAAATTACCTAGGTCGCATAGCAATCCTTACTTGTCTGCTTGTTGACTTATTAAGCCTGTTGACTTTGTTTACAAGTTGGTTAAAAAAACAGTTAAACTCCCAAGGGTTTACTCACATAATTCTATCTATAATACATTGATAATCAATTACAAAATCGTTATTAACGGTTAATAACGGCTTTATACTTGATTTGAACATTCACCATTTGGAAACAAACGCTCATTAAAACCTGTAATGAACACCTATACCCAGCACTGTAGTGTAAAATTTAATGCGTTCACCACGGATATCGAAATCTCTTTTATAAAGATACAAAAAATACAGTAAAAAACATATATAATAAATCACATGCTTTTACAAGGTTTTACACAGGTCAATAAACCGGCGCCCTTGTTTTTTCGGATTTCAGCCTTGCTTATACAAGGTAAATCAATATAAAACAGATTGGAGAACCTATCTGTTAAAACATGAGAAAAAAAATTAGCGCATCAGTTTTTCAATATCATCAACCTCTTTAGGAATGGGTTTTCCGAAGACTTTATAGCCTGAAGCAGTAACAAGGACATCGTCTTCGATACGGATGCCTCCGAAGTTGAGGTATTCGCCGGTTTTTTCGTAATTGATAAACTGGGGAAACATATTTTCGGATTTCCATTTACTGATGAGGGCGGGAATAAAGTACAGGCCGGGTTCAACGGTAAGCACATAGCGTTCGTGCAATTCTTTGCCGAGGCGCAGGTATGCGGTACCGAACTGGCTGCTGCGCGTGGTATTTGCATCGTAGCCTACGTAGTTTTCGTCCAGGTCTTCCATGTCGTGTACATCCATACCCATCATGTGGCCCAGTCCGTGGGGGAAGAACATGGCATGAGCGCCCTGTGCCACGGCTTCTTTCATATCTCCTTTCATCAGGCCGAGCGTTTTCAGTCCTTCGGCCATAACGAGCGAGGCATGCAGGTGGATATTACGGTACCGGATGCCGGGTTTAATCATTTCTATGGCTTCTTTCTGGGCTTTAAGTACAATGCTGTAAATATCCTTCTGACGGCTGCTGAAGGCGCCTCCCACAGGGTATGTGCGCGTGTGGTCGGTGCAGTAACATTCCGGAGATTCGATGCCGGCATCCACCAGTACGAGGTCGCCTTTTGCCAGGCGGTTGCCATGGTAATGGTTGTGCAGTGTCTGTCCGTTTTTGGTGAGTATTACGGGAAAGGAAACCACGCAGCCATGGGCGAGGGCCACCCCTTCCATAGCGCCGGCAATTTCACGTTCGTAAACCCCTTCGCGGGCCATCTTTATGCCTGTGGTATGCATGAGCCAACCCACTTCCATAGCATTTTCGATAGCTTCAATTTCCACATCTTCTTTAAGTGAGCGCAGGGTCACCACAGCTTTAATGAGTTCAACAGAAGCATTTTTCTTTTGCTCATCGGGTTTAACCCCGGTGAGTTTTTCGAGCAGTATAGCACTTTTACCACGATAGGGAGGCAGGAAATGAATGGGCCTGTTTTTATTTTTGCCCATGTAATCGAACAGTTCATTGAAAGGCCTTGTATGCTCAACACCGCAAAGGGCTGCTTTATGGGCAACGGCTGGCTGGGGACCCATCCAGATGATATCGTCGATGTCCACATCGTTGCCGAAAATTATTTCTTCGCCGCTTTCGAAATCAATTACAGCCGCCATATCGGGGTCGTTGAGGCCAAAAAAATACAGGAATGTGCTGTCCTGACGGAAATGATAGGTGTTGGCCGGATAATTCATAGCGCTTTCCTGATTACCCAAAAACAGAGCAAGACCTTTATTAATTTGCTTTTTCAGTGCATTTCTTCTGTTGGAATAAATGTGTTTTTCGAACATAATATTTTGTTTTTAAAGGTTATTATATTTTCATCAAATCTTCTATTTCTTCAGTTTCAATGGGAATGCTTTCTGAAAGGTTTACCGGTTCATTAGCTGTAATCAGGATATCGTTTTCAAGCCGAATACCAATAGCTTCTTCGAATATATAAATGCCCGGTTCACAGGTTACAATCATTCCCGGTTCGAAGGGTATATAGCGGTGTCCGGCATCGTGGGCGTCCATGCCCAGAAAATGCGACAGCCCGTGCGGGTAATACTTTTTATACAGTGGTGCATCGGGGTTTTGATTTTTAACATCTTCGGCCTTCAGCAGACCCAGTTTAATCAGTTCATCTTCTATCATCTGCGCCGCAGCCGTATTCACTTCGAAAATGGTTTTACCGGGTACCAGCAACTGCTGTGCACGGCGGTTGATATCGAGCACGGTGTTGTATATTTGCTTCTGGCGTGGTGTGAACTTGCCGTTAACGGGCAGCACTCTGGTAATATCGGAAGTGTAATGGTGGTATTCGGCGCCGGTATCAATCAGCAGCAGGTCGTCGTCTTTACACACGGCATTGTTTTCGTTGTAATGGAGGTAGCAGGCATTAATACCCGATGCCACAATAGGCTGGAAGCCATGAGCGCGGGCATCCTTACGGGTGTATTCATAGGTAAGCAGCGCCTCGGCTTCGTATTCGTACATGCCCGGTTTAAGCGTTTGTGCAAGTTGCCTGAAAGCGCTTTCAGTGATACCGATAGCATGTTTCAGCAAGGTTATTTCTTCTTCTTTTTTATTAAGGCGCAGCTTTAACAGCAAGGGGTAAGCCCTAAGATAATTGTGAAGTGGAAACAGCGTTCTGATATGGTTAACAAACCTGAGATTTTTGTAGTCTTCAAATCCTGAGTAACCACTGTATTCGTTGTAATCGAGATACACATTATCGGCCATCACCATAGCATCGCGCACAATGGTTTCGAAGGCGCTGAGCCACTGAACATTCTTTACCCCGGATATGGCGGTGGCTTCTTCTTTCGAGAGTCGTTTACCGTACCATACCTCCAGTGCCTCGTTACGGTCGCTGACAAAAAGTATTTCCCTGTAAGCCGGGTTAGGACTGTCAGGAAATAGCATCAGCACTGTTTCTTCCTGGCAAATACCGGTAAGATAATACAGGTTGGGATTGGGTTTAAACGGAAAAAACTGGTCGGCCGAGCGGGGCAGCGGATCGTAAGTATTGATAAGGGCTAATGAGGCCGGCTTGAGCAAGCCTGCAAACCTTTCACGGTTTCCAGTATAAAACGCCTTACCAGGCAATAATTCATTCATATTTTTTTCTTTTTTACTTTCTACTTTTGTCTTTTGTCTTTACTACAGAGGTGCACAGAGTTTTTAATCATTCAAAGCGCTCAAATTATACCCATTAACCCATTACCACATTAACTTTCACCTTTTCCCTTTCAACTTTCTACTATATTAAATAATGCCTTCTCTTAAAATATCGTGCAAATGTACAAAACCTGCCACATAATCGTTTTCGGTAACAATAAGTTGAGTGATATTCCTGCTTTTCATGATGCTGAGGGCTTTGGCGGCGAGTGTATCTTTGCTGATAGTCTGTGGGGTGGGTGTCATGATATCGCCAGCACAAAGGTTGTTGATGTCATTACCCTTCTGCAGCATGCGCCTCAGGTCGCCATCGGTAATGATGCCTTTAAGTTTGTTGTTTGTCTCCACTACAGCCGTTGCGCCCAGACGTTTTGAAGTCATTTCAATGATGACAGTGTTGATATTGTCGCCGGTTTTTACTATAGGCAGTTGGTTGTTTTTCATCAGGTCTTCAACGCGGAGATAGAGGTTCTTGCCCAGGATACCACCGGGATGAAAGCGGGCAAAGTCGTCGGTTGTGAAGCCCCTGCATTCGAGCAGACAAACAGCGAGGGCATCGCCCATGACGAGCTGGGCAGTTGTGCTGGAAGTGGGCGCCAGGTTATTGGGGCAGGCCTCGCGCGACACCGGTGTGTACAGTACTATATCGGCATTTTGAGCCAGGAACGACGTTTTATCACCTACCATGCCTATGAGGGTGTTTTTCATCATCCTGATAATAGGAAGAAGCACTTTAATTTCGGGTGTATTACCGCTTTTAGAGAGGCAAATAACCACGTCGTCCTTCTGTATAATGCCCAAATCGCCGTGAATGGCATCGGCAGCGTGCATAAATATGGCGGGTGTTCCGGTAGAGTTAAGGGTGGCTGCAATTTTTACGGCTATATTGGCGCTTTTTCCAATGCCCGTCAGAATAACCCTTCCTGTTGCGTTCAGAATCGTTTCCACGCAGCGTACAAAATCATCATCAATAAAAGCCTTCAATCCGGTAATTTCTGCTATTTCGTTATCGATAGTTTTTATGGCAATTTTTTTTATTTCCTGGTTTGTTTTCATGGCTTTTTCATCAATAATACTTTAAAAACATTGTAAAATTAAAAATAATGTTTCTTTGCATCATTTTTTTTCTTCATTATTTTGCTTCGCACACTTAATTTGATTAACACTAACAGTAATTTCCTGAAACATATTATATTGACGTTTAAAAAAAATTAAAATCCGTTTCTAAAATTTATTTTTAAAAAAAATCAATTTATTTTTTGTTTTATTAAATTTTTTGTTTATAACTTTGAATAAAATGAATCCTGTATTTTAAAAACAAAGAGAATTATTAAATGGCAAAAAGAACGGCAAAAAGAACGGACGACAATTTAAAAGAGTTACTCAAGAAAATTTTTGGTTTTGACAGCTTTAAAGGAGATCAGGAAGCAATTATTAAATGTATTCTTGAAGGGAACGATGCTTTTGTCATTATGCCTACGGGAGGTGGCAAATCGATGTGTTATCAGTTGCCTGCACTTATCAGTAAAGGCGCCGCTATAATTGTATCGCCGCTTATTTCGCTTATGAAAAACCAGGTGGATTCCATACGCAATTTCGGAGCAGAAGACGGTATTGCCCATTTTCTGAATTCTTCGCTGAGCAAATCGGAGCTTCAGGCGGTTAAAGACGACATCATGAGCGGTAAGACAAAGCTGTTGTATGTAGCGCCTGAATCGCTTACCAAGGACGACAACGTGGAGTTGCTCCGTAAAATTGACATATCTTTCTTTGCCATTGACGAAGCACATTGTATTTCAGAATGGGGGCACGATTTCAGGCCTGAATACAGGCGACTCAGGCCTATTATTGAATCCATAAGCAAGCGCGTACCCATCATGGCCCTTACAGCTACTGCCACACCTAAGGTACAGTCCGATATTCAGAAAAACCTGGGCATGCAGAATGCGAGTATTTTCAAGTCATCGTTTAACAGGCCCAACCTTTATTACGAAGTACGTCAGAAAGGGCAGGATGTGGTTAAGGATATTGTCAAATTCATTAAAAACAATACCGGCAAATCGGGCATAGTGTATTGCCTCAGCCGTAAAAAAGTGGAAGAGCTTGCCGAAACCCTTGTGGCTAACGGCATTAAAGCCCTGCCTTACCACGCCGGCCTCGACTCGCAGACGCGCATGTCGAATCAGGATAAATTTCTGATGGAAGAAGTGGATGTGATAGTAGCTACCATAGCGTTCGGCATGGGCATTGACAAACCAGATGTGCGTTATGTCATCCACCACGACATGCCCAAAAGTCTCGAAGGTTACTATCAGGAAACCGGACGCGCCGGCAGAGATGGCGGCGAAGGTAACTGCATAGGCTTTTACCACTACGACGACATGCAAAAGCTCGAAAAATTTATGAAAGGCAAACCTGTTTCGGAGCAGGAAATTGGCCAGCAACTTATCCTCGAAACCATTGCCTATGCCGAAACATCGGTGTGCAGGCGTAAATACCTGCTGTATTATTTCGGCGAGGTGTATGAAAAAGAAAACTGCGAATCGTGCGACAACTGCCTGCATCCCAAAACCAAATTTGAAGGGAAAAAATATGTAGAGCTTCTGCTCGACACCGTACTGGCTACAAAAGAACAATTTAAAGCCAAACATTTAATAAACATCATTATTGGCAGGTCTTCGACTCAAATAAAAGCCTTCCGCCACCATAATCTTGAGCAGTTTGCCAAAGGCGCCGACTACGATGAAAGGTTCTGGAATGCCGTGGTAAGGCAAACGCTCATAGAGCGCCTTTTGGTTAAGGATATTGAAAACTACGGCATCCTCAAAGTGACCCCCGAAGGGCAGAAATTTCTCGATGAGCCCTATTCTTTAATGCTTACACACGACCATGACTACGACACCGACAAGGACGACGAGTTTTTTGCTGCTACAGGACAAAAGACCAGCGCAGCCGACAAAGTTCTGTACGCCTTGTTGAAAGACCTGCGTAAGGAAATTTCAAAGAAACACAACCTACCTCCTTTTGTCATTTTTCAGGACACCTCACTCGAAGATATGGCCATACAGTACCCCGTCACACTCGACGAGCTTAAACAAATTACAGGGGTAGGCTCAGGCAAGGCCCAGCGCTTCGGAAAATCTTTTGTTGAGCTGATTAAGAAACATGTTGAGGAAAATGAAATTGAACGCCCTATTGACCTTGTGATTAAGTCGGTGGTGAACAAATCAAGCCTGAAGGTTTTCATCATTCAGAATATTGACCGTAAAATTGAGCTTGAAGATATAGCCATAGCCAAAGGTATTACTTTCGATGAACTGCTCACTGAAATCGAAAGCATTGTATCGAGCGGTACCCGACTCGATTTAAATTATTATATCAACGAACTCATCGAACAGGACCGCCAGGATGAAATATTTGAATATTTTAAAAACTCTGAAAGTGACGATGTGGAAGAAGCGCTGAATGAACTGGGGTACAACGAATATACCGAAGAGGAAATACGCCTTATGCGCATCAAGTTTATGTCGGAAATGGGGAATTAAGTTGCTGGCGTGCAGTTTGGCTGTTTTTTTTTACGTTTTGTTTATTTGCCATTTTCATTAAAGTTTAGTTTTAAAATTCTAATTGCTTTTCTTTTGCCTCCTGTCCTGAAGCCTGCCTGCCAACGAGGCAGGGATGGAAAAGCAATGAGAATTTTGCCCGCCCTTAGTCATGCTTGCCTTCCGACAGGAAGGGCTTCAACTGCCACCGGTGGCTGAGGTTCTCGAAGCCACCGTTACAAAATCACTCCTTCAAAAACCTCCTCACAAATATACCTTTTTCTGTCTTCATATAAACAAAATAAACCCCTCTCCCCAACCCACTCACATCCACACTAAAACTTTTCTCCCGCACTTCCTGCCGCCAAACCTCCTGCCCAAGCATGTTGGTAATGCTAAGGGTGGCATTTGTTACAGTACTTTCTACCTAAATTGGAGTCAAAATTTAATAACTATGGTTGACATCAACATTAAATTTCTGTAATAGTTCGCGTTGTTTTTTAGAGATTTCCGATATAATGGGTTCGTGATTGTCAATATATGTGATTTTTA
>JAKIYU010000078.1 GCA_022708385.1 Bacteroidota bacterium
CGTAAAGTGCCATGAGGTTCTCGAAACCACTGTACAACAAAGGCTGGTCAAATACCCTGTCAACAAAGTTAATACTTATGTAATCGGAAATAACAGCTTTTTTGAACAACCCTGTACTGAGCAGGAATACGGCCCTTCCGATATCCTCTTTGCTTACAGATACTTTCTGCTTTATCTGGGGCAGGAAGTCGGAGGCTCTAACAATAGGTCCCGCCACTAATTGAGGAAAATAGGAAACAAAAAAAGCAAAATCCAGAAAACTGTCGGCAGGGGTCAGCTTGCGCCTGTAAACATCAATGGTATAACTTAATGTCTGAAAAGTGTAAAAAGATATGCCCACAGGCAAAAAAATGTCAAGGGTGTTAAAGTGATATCCCCCTATGCTGTTAAAGGTTTCGATAAAGAAATTGGTGTATTTAAAATACCCCAGAAGGCCAAAATTAACACCCAGACTAAGTATAAGATAAAACGTTCTCAGGCCTTTTTTAGAACAGGAGAACAACCACTTACTAACAAAAAAGTCAACCAGGGTTGAAATGAAAAGCAGGTAAAAATAAATCCCCCCTGTTTTGTAATAGAAATAATACGATACGATGACAAGATAAACCACCTTTACGGTTTGTTTGTGCTGAACCAAAATATATCCCAGCATAACTATCACAAACCACCACAGAAAAAAACCACTGCTGAATAAAAGTGGGTGTTTGGGGTCATAAGCCAGCAAATGGATTATATTTTGAAACAAATTTTCCACCTTATTTTTTACTTTTTTTAATTATCTCTATGGCTTTTTCAGGTTTAATGCGTTTATTGTGATAATAGGCCGTTACAAAACCATCTTGTTTCAGTTCAAACACCTTGTTCAATGCCCTTACAGCTTCTTCATAACCGGCGTATTCACCAAGCATATAGCGTATCATACCATCCTCCTCTTTCGAAATAATAACCATTGAATCCCCGAAGTAATCCACCACATTCTGATAAAACGACTTTTCCAAAGGCACTTCCGATGCACAAAACTGTACGCGGAACACAGGCAGTTCAACAGGTTTTGGAGTGTCATATTTCTTAGCGCGCGCTTGTCCTGTTATATATACATAATTCTCCGGACTCTTTAATGCCGGTGCTTTTGTTCCGGGCATTTGGGCAAATGTAAAGAAGCCCTGTGCGGTGTGTTTTTCGTTTTTATCCAGTCTCAGCCCTGCCACCTTCTTAACCGGCTCATGAATCAATGTGTCAACTTCGGTTTTCTTAGCATTCGCACAGTTTTCCTGCATCCTTTTAGCAACTTTCTCAATAGGCGCCCTGTTATCATTAATAAAGCCCACCACAAAAGCATCGCCCCCAAGCGTTACAAGTGTATCAGCAATCCTTTGAGCTGAGTCGGCAGTACTAAAAGGGGTAATATATACCCTGTTAAAACCATCCTTATGTTTAATTTTTCTGAGTATCTTATTGTTTGCATAGGTAAGCAGGTGCTTGTATTCATTTACTTCCAGTTCAGCCTTTGAAGCAGCGACCTGTACCCTGAACTCACAAATATCACCGGAGGCAGGTTTTACAATTTTATCTGATTCTTTTTTATCCGAGGTATCCCTGTGAGCCATAGTTTTTTCAAAATCCTCTGGAATAATGTTATGTTCAGTTCTTTTTCGGGATTCAACAGCGGCAATGATTTTATACTGGTTTTCAAAGCTTAAATAATCATCCGTAAGCCTCTTCTCAGTGTTCAGGATATTTTTTCTGATAATATCCTTTTCATCATTTTTTAACTTTTCATATTCGAACAGTTTAAATTCGTTAAAAATATTTTCCGAAAGCATTTTGCTTATTTTTTCGGCGCCGGCAAAGTTAATGTGCGCATAATCTTTGGAAGCAAGGGGGAGCTTAGCTTCTACCCAAGCTTTCATGGAATTGTAACCGCCCATATTGGCATAAAGATTCCAGAAATGACTTTGTGTACGTCTGGCAATATTTCGCTGGGCTTCAACAAGGCGCGGAATACCCGGTTGTGTAACATATTCCATATCATATTTATGACTCTTGTCGCCAATACTGATAATAAGGATATCAGCATCAGGAATGTTTTTTTTGTAATAGGATATTACATCCACCATAGCATTCTCGTACCACCCGAATCCCCTGGCCTCAGGGGCGGCCACATTCAGCCCAAATTGAAAAATAAGCAGTGAATAATCCATGTATTCATTAAAACCCCGAAGCACATTTTCGGGAATTTTCTGCAAAGCCATACCCAGGTTACCTCTCACTGCAAAATTATCGATATATACCCCTTTGGGCATTTCGAAGCTAACTCCATAAACATCAAGAATGCTATCCGTAAAAAATTCAATCCTAAGCTCTTTGTAGGGTTTAACATTATTCAGTACAAGTTCATTCACATCGGCATCAGCCTTGAGAACAGCCCTGTTTTCCTTTCCGTCGATGTAATACTTAATATAAGTATTCCGGGGTGTTTTTCCGTAAAACAACCTCGTCAGATAAAATTTCGACAACCTTTCGTAAGAATCATCGGGCGCCGTATAACAAACATAACTGGGATTATGGTTACCGGCTGTATCTCGCATTTCAGCTTCAGAAAGTATTTTGGGATTGAACACAAAACCGGAGGGTGCAAAATTTTTCTTTTCCTTACTTTTCTGTATAGAATATTCTTTCCAATCGGACGAAAACCTATGACAGATACTCCTCCTGAACTGCGACACCACGGAAGTTATCGGGACAAATCCAACACCTTTGCCTCCCATCTCATTCTGGAGGTCATTACGCAGGCTCTGAGATATCAGATCGCCTTCAATCATTGAATCGCCGAAATAGGCGATGCGTGTTTTTCCTGATGAGTCGCGTACTGCTTTAAGCGCCTGCATAAAACGCGGGAAGAAAATGGAACTGTCGGTAAAACAACTGAAACGCAGGTCTGCTTTTTCTCTTTCAAGCACCGAATCAAGGTTAATCTGGTAGGTTAAGGCTAAAAGCGTATCAATTTTCAGGTGTTGCACTTTAAGGGTGTCTTTTTGTGGAGCAACAGATGCGAGTGTATCAGGTACAGGCGGGGGGCCGAACAAAGCTAACACATCTGACAAGAGGTCGGGATTCTGTATAGACTTATTAAAAACATAAAAATAAGGCGGCAGCCAATGCATAAGCACCAGACCCACAAGCGTCATAAATACCAGTAAAAATGGCGCTGCTTTTTTGTACACCTTGTAAATATTTAGTCAGGGCAAAATTATATTATTATAAAATACCACGATACAAAATAAATGGTTCATGTTTTAGTTAGTAATCTTGTTCATTTGAAAAATTTCATGTAGGTTTGCAACCGATTTAGAATGTATGTAACATGCTGGTACTTTTCCGTAAAGAAATTAATTTATTTTTAAGCTCCCTGATAGGTTACATTGTGGTCATTGTTTTCCTGTTAATAAACAGCTTATTTCTCTGGGTTTTTCCTGTGGACAGCAACATATTATCGCACGGTTATGCTACTGTTGAAGGGCTTTTCATACAGGCACCTTTTGTATTTCTGTTTTTAATACCGGCCATTACCATGCGTACATTTGCCGAAGAAAAAAGAAGCGGCACGCTTGAATTGCTTCTTACAAAACCACTCACTGACACACAAATTGTGTTATCGAAATTTTTTGCCGGGTTTGCACTGGTCATTTTTTCTCTTATTCCAACGCTCATATATGTGATATTTGTATATCTGTATGGCTACCCTGCAGGCAATCTCGACATGGGAGGCACCTGGGGTTCGTACATTGGCCTACTCTTCCTGGCATCAGGTTTTGTAGCTATAGGTGTCTTTGTGTCTTCTATAACCGACAATCAAATAGTATCGTTTATTGTTTCGGTATTTTTATGCGGTTTTATATACTTGGGTTTTGAATTTATTTATACTTTAAATATTTTTGGAAATATCGACCTCTTTATCAAATCGTTGGGCATTCAATCGCATTATATATCCATGAGCAGAGGCGTTATTGATTCGCGCGATGTGGTTTATTTTCTGAGCCTGATTATATTTTTCCTTCTCCTGACGCGTACTTCGCTTGAAAGCCGCAAATGGTAAAATGTTATTTAGAATAAATGAAAAACAACATAAAGAATATCAATAAACGTCGGCAGCTAAAAAAATACAATCTGTACTTTCTTATTGTAAGCCTTTTTACTATTATCTTTTTGAATATTATAAGCTATTATGTATTTTTTCGCATCGACCTAACAACCGAGAAAAGATACTCACTTTCCCCTGCAACCAAAAAGATGCTGAAAGAGCTTGACGACATTGTTTTCTTTAAAGTTTATCTTGAAGGTAAGTTTCCAGCCGGTTTTAAAAGATTACACAACGAGACAAAAGAGATATTAGATGAATTCAGGGCTTATTCTGATAATATCCAGTACGAATTTATAAATCCCAACAATGAAAATGACCCTAAGGAAACAAGAAACATACAAATGATTCTCATGCAAAAAGGACTTGAGCCAACCCAACTTTACTATGAAGAAGACGGCAGCTCAAGCCAACAGGTGATTTTTCCAGGGGCTATCGTATCATATCGTGGCAAAGAACTCCCTGTTCAACTGCTGAACACACAAAAAGGGGTTTCTCCCGAAAGCGTCATCAACAACTCCATTCAAACACTTGAATACAATTTTGCACATACTATTAAAAAAATTACTGAAAACCGCAAACAGAAGATTGGTTTCCTCGAGGGGCATGGGGAGCTTGATGCTTACGAAACAGCCGATATTTTTCAGGAACTCTCAAACTTTTATCTTGTCAAAAGAATAAAGTTCAGCTATGAGGATGAAGATTTTCTCGTATATCTTAAAGAAAACAACATTCAACCATTTATCACCACCGACACCAATCAAACCCCGGTATTTCAAGAAAAACTTATAGGCGAATATATCAGGTATCAGTTTGAATGGCTTAAAAGTTTTGATGCCCTTATTATTGCAAAACCCAACGAGACTTTTAGTGAAAGGGATAAGTTTTTTATTGACCAGTTTATTATGAACGGGGGTAAAGTCGTTTGGCTCATCGACCCTGTTTATGCCACAATGGACAGCCTGATGGTCAATACCAATACAATAGGTTTTTCGCAACGGCTTAACCTCGACGACCAGTTGTTTAAATATGGCGTAAGAATAAACAGCAATCTGATACAGGATTTGAAAGCTGTACCCATACCTCTCGAAACAGGGCGCATGAATAACCAGCCCCAGTATTCGTTTTTACCATGGTTTTTCTTTCCCGTTATTTTACCCGAATCAAACCATCCTATTGTAAAAAATCTTAATATGCTGAAGACTGAGTTTGTCAGCAGTATAGATATCATTGAAAAGGAGAATATTACAGCCACCCCGTTGCTCAGCACTTCGCAATACAGTAGGACATTGAATGCACCTGTAACCATTGACCTTAACATTTTGCGCAGTCAGCCTGATAAGCGGCTGTTCAATAAGCCTAACCGCACCATTGCTGTTTTGCTCGAAGGCCGGTTTGAGTCACTATACAAAAACAGGTTACTGCCTCCTGCCTTTACCGAAGTTGCCGGCAGTTTAAAAATTATTTCCGACAGCAAACCCACTAAACTTGTGATTGTTTCAGATGGTGATGTCATTAAAAATCAGGTAAGGGTAAATGAAATGAAGGAAATTATTCCGCTCCCGCTCGGTTATGACAAATGGACAAGGCAAACCTACGGTAATAAAGATTTTATTATGAATGTGGTCAACTACCTGTGCGACGACACTGAACTTATACAGGCCAGGGCAAAAGAATTCAGGCTCCGCATTCTCGACAAAACAAAAATTGCCGGTCATAAAATGCGTTTGCAACTTTTAAACACGCTTCTACCTGTATTGATTGTACTCATGGTTGGTATTGTGAAAGCATGGAAGCGCAGAAAAAAATATTTAAAGAATTTATGAAAAGGAAAAAGCTATTTTATTACAGTGCCTTAGTGCTTGTGTGTGGCATTGTGGCACTTTATCTTATTTTCAACAACAGTTCAAGCACCATCCGTAAGGAGTTATCGGATTTTTCTATAAAAGACACGGCCAGCATCACAAAGATTTTCCTCTCCGATATGAATAAGAACAGCGTGAAGGTTGTCAAACAAGAAGTTGGCAAATGGATAGTTAATGATAAATATGAAGCCCGCAACGATAACATCACAACAATATTCAAGACACTCCTTTGGATTGAAGTGCGGGAACCTGTGCCCAACAAGCACCTCGAGCAGGTCAATGCACGTCTGTCGGCCATAGCAACAAAAGTGGAAATTTACCAGACAGTTTATTTCATTAATATTTTCAATTACATCAGGCTTTTTCCTTACGAAAAACTGACAAAGGTTTTTTATGTAGGAGATGCCACGCCCGACCAAATGGGCACCTATATGTTAATGGACAAATCGTCGAAGCCTTTTATTACTTATTTACCCGGCTTCAGGGGGTTTCTTACCACCCGCTTTTCACCACGCGAAAACGACTGGCGCATACCCAGAATATTCAATGCAAAACTTAGCGAAATAAAATCTGTTACGGTTGAGTTTCCTGAAAACCCAGTTTATTCTTTTACGATTAACAATAATAACGACCGCACATTTGATTTGTATGCGCTGGCGCCTGTCAAAGAAAAGATAAACGATTTCGACACACTAAAAGTACTTGACTATATGGCTTCCTTCGAGAATGTAAATTTCGAAGCCCTGATAAATAACCTCAGCAAAAAAGATTCAATTATAAAGTCCCGCCCTTTTCATATAGTAACTATTGAGCTCTTCAATGGCCAGAAACAAAGTATCAGGACATTTCACAAATGGCCCGTAGAGGAAGATGAGGCAGATTTAACGGTCGCTAATCCCTACGACCGCGACAGGCTTTATGCCCTTATTAATGACGGCCGCGATTTTGTGCTTATCCAATTTTATGTTTTCGACCGAATTTTAAGACCCCTGCCCTATTTTACTGAAAAGAAAATGCCCTAAACTTTTTTTTCAAGTAATTAGTTTTAAAAAAACATTTTTGTTTATCTTAGCAAACTGATTTTTTATTACAAAGGCATAATAAACTATCTCTTTTGTAAGCAATAAAAATAATAATAATAAAAAATAAATTTAAAAGATGAAATTCATTGTAAACAGTTCTGTTCTGCTTAAGCAATTACAGGCACTTAATGGTGTTATCAGCACAAATAATACATTGCCTATACTCGATAATTTTCTTTTTGAGCTGGAAGGCAATCAATTAACAATCACGGCCACTGATTTGGAAACCACTATGACTTCGGCCATTGAACTTGAGATGGCAGATGAAGACAACAGAATTGCTGTGCCTGCAAAAATATTGATTGATACCCTTAAGACCTTTGTGTCATCTACGCCAATTACCTTTTCGGCTGACACAGAATCTAAAGTTATAACCATATCGGCAGGTGAAGGCAACTACAGGCTGAGTGGTTATAGTGCAGAGGAGTTTCCGCAGTCGCCCACTATCGAATCCAGTTCATCCATTGAAATTGATTCTTCAATATTACAGAAAGCTATTTCAAAAACCATCTTTGCCACAGGGTATGATGATTTACGCCCTGTAATGACCGGCGTTTATTTTAAAATGACACCCGACAATGCCATATTTGTGGCTACTGATGCGCATAAGCTCGTTTGTTATAAACGCCAGGATGTTAACGGTGAAGAAGAGGTAAGTTTTATTCTCCCCAAAAAACCCCTGAACCAGCTCAAGAACCACCTCCCTGTTGAAAATTCACCCGTGGCCATCGAATTCAACAACACAAACGCCATATTTACATTCGGAACAGTCAAACTTATATGCCGCCTTATCGACGGAAAATATCCCAATTATCAAGCAGTTATTCCTGTAGACAACCCAAATAAACTTATTGTTGACCGGCTTTTGTTCCTTACTACCATCAAACGTATTTCACTGTTTGCAAGTCAATCTACTTACCAAGTACGACTGAAAATTGCCGGCATGGAACTAACTGTTTCAGCTGAAGACATTGATTATTCAAATGAAGCTAAGGAAAGGCTCAACTGCCAATATGAAGGTGAAGACATCGAAATCGGCTTCAACTCCAAATTCCTAATTGAAATGCTTTCAAACCTTGAATCTGAAAACATTTCTCTCGAAATGTCAACACCTAACAGAGCAGGTATTATAAGACCCGTTGACAATGAAAATCAGAACGAGGACATATTGATGCTTGTTATGCCTGTAATGCTTAACAATTAAGCTTTATTGTCAATCTTAAACATGCAACATGAGAGGGATTCTCATATTTATAAGTGCATTTATATTTTGCTATCCCTCCATAGCCCAGATCCCAACCATTACAACCAAAAGCCCCTTACAAACCAGTTTTTGTGCGGGAGGTAATATTTTAGTCGAATTTGAAACGACAGGCACTTTTGATTTCGGCAATTTTTTCACAGCGCAGCTATCGGATATGTGGGGCAGTTTCGACAACCCTGTCAATATAGGTACCGTACCGGTTAATCTGGGAGTTATCCCCGGCACCATCCCATCAAACACATCTTTTGGTTTTAACTACAGGGTGCGGGTTGTATCGAGCAATCCATCGGTAATTGGCACAACAAGCCCTTTACCGCCTATCATTATTACTAACAGTGCCATTTCAGCCACCATATACGCCACACCCGACGACAGCGTTTGCACCGGCGACACCGTCGAGCTGCATGCCACACCAAACGAATCCTATTTCTGGTCCACAGGCGATACCACATCTACTATTACAGTGACTGAATCTGGCACATATAAAGTTACCGTAACCAATTACCTGACAGGTTGCGAGGTCACTTCTCCCGATTTTACTGTAGTTGTACACCCCCTGCCCCCTGTAGCGCTTGGTAACGACACCGGCATCTGCGATGGTGATGTGCTGGTGCTTGACGCCGGTGCCAATTATGTTTACTATAAATGGAATAATGGCACCTCTTCGGCACAGGATTATTATGTACACGATTCCGGCACCTATTTCGTTGAAGTAAAAGACTCCAACGACTGCAAAAACTACGATACCATTACGGTTATTGTAAACCTCAATCCTGTTATCAACCTTGGCAATGATACTGCTTTCTGCGGCAATGTATTTTTTCTCGATGCAGGCAGTGGCTTTATAAGCTATAACTGGAATGATGGACTCTCGTACAACCAGGTTTTACAAATCAACAACGCAGGGGTATATTATGTTTCTGTCACAGACGCTAATCTTTGCCGGGCTTACGATACCATTGACCTGAACATTATGCACATACCTTTTCTTTCGCTGGGCAACGACATGACAATATGCGGCACCAGCATCATTCTGGATGCCGGAAGCGGTTTTACCGAATACGACTGGAACGATGGCAGCGGCAGCAACCAGTTTTTTATGGTTACCCAGAGCGGAAGTGTACATGTAATTATTACTGACAGTAACAACTGCAAAGTAGTCGATACGGTTAACGTAACATTCCTTTCCGTTCCATCAGTCAATATAGGCCCCGACATTATTTGTGGCAATAACCAACTTATCACACTTGATGCCGGAAGCGGCTTTGAATCATATCAGTGGAGCGACGGCTCAACAGGACAGACCATTGACGTAAACACGACCATACTTGATGAAGGCAATCATGTTTACTGGGTCAATGTTTTTGGCCAAAATGGATGCTTCAATACTGATTCGGTGGTTATCACGGTTGATTTCAGTTACTCG
>JAKIYU010000079.1 GCA_022708385.1 Bacteroidota bacterium
ACCCCGAATTTATCGGTAAAGAACGAAGGTTCGAGTGGTTTCTGTGAAGCGCCTATCTGGACCTTGTACATAACATTGCCGCTTTCGGCTTCGTAAGTTTTGTGGTGTTTCCCTGTGCTTGGAGTGGTTGTTTTAACCTTAGCCCCCGACGATTTGACAGGGATGGATTTAACATTCTCGGGCCAGTTGGCGGCAACATAGGGGAAGGTAACATGAGAATAAACCGCCCCGTCGGCACCCGTGCCATATTCATCGGTTATTATGGGTGTGCCTTCGGAATATTTCTTTTCAAGAATTAACTCGCCCGACATGAGAAGCGAATCCCTTATATATTTGGCTTCAATCATTTCGGGGGTTATCGTTACCCCGTTATCATCAACTATAGAACCGGGCGATGTGCTCATCTCCTTGTCGATATAGTTGGGTACGCCATCGTTATCGTCATCCACAGGGCAACCCATAACGTCAATTTTTACACCTTTGGGAGTGCCGGGGCATTTATCGGCGTAATCCTTAATGCCGTCGCCATCGCTGTCCATAGCGTCAATTTCGGCAAAATTGATGTTCTTGTAAGGTTTGTTCTGTAAAATCTGCTTCTGTATGCTTCCGATGTTAAATTGTATTGAAACAGACGAATAAAGAAAATTATCGTTCTTCCTGTCGAAAAAAGGATAACTCTTATCCTCGGCAGCAAGGTTGTCAATAAAATTGGTATTGGTAAAAACATACGTGAGTGCAATTTTAGCTTCAAGGGCATCAGATAATTTAAAAGTGACACCACCTCCCACAGGTATTGTAAGACCACTGTTGCCGTTTTTATCCAGGCTATCGAGTTTGGTTTCAAAAGTGTAGTCCCGCACAAGCAACTTGCCGTTTTGAGGGTTTTCGGGGTCAAAGGCCTGGTCGCGTATGGTGCCGTCGTTCCAGTAATAATAAAGTTTATTGTCTTTATCTCTGAGGTCGCCCATAGGGTCGTAGGTCAAATACCCAAAACCGGCGGTAAGGTAAGGGGCAAAACGACTCGATTTGTCAAAAATAATATCATTATCGAGATGCAGGCTGATATTAAACTGCAGATGCATCGCATCCGACTGGAAATTATAATAACTGCCCGGCCGTGTGTCGAAACCGGTGAGTTTCCCTTTCTGAAAACCTGCAGATACACCGAAGAAACTGCCTATACGTTGGTTAATGCTGGCACCAAACCCAAAATTGTGCTTACCTATAAAAGGTACATTTTTGTTAAATGCGCTGACATCCCCGAAAAAAGTAAGAACGCCTGTCGATATTTCGATAGAAGGCAGCTTGTAAATATTGTATATAAGGTCGCCATTTTCGTCAAACTCCTGACTGAAAGCGTTTGCCAGGACTGTTAAACACATTGAGAATGTAAGAAGTATTTTCTTTGTGTAAACCATAGCTAAACTATTTTTGTAATAATTGCCCATAAAAATACAAAATTATTTTATGAAAATAAAATCTTTCAAGCATAAGCTTTATTTTATTTTAAAAAAAACCGACTCAAAAACTTTTATACGGTTTCTGAAACCGAAGGTTATACCTTGCCCGATTTTTTAAAAGTGGGGAAAATCATAAGATAAAATACGGCCTTTTAAACCAGATAATCTTTCAAATACCGTCCTGTATAGGATGCTTTGTTTTTTATAAGTTGTTCGGGTGTGCCTTTAGCAATAATATAACCTCCTGCATCACCGCCATCGGGTCCCATGTCTATAATGTAGTCGGCCATCTTGATGACATCCATATTGTGCTCAATAATAATGACAGTATTCCCTTTTTCGGTCAGGTTGTTTAAAACATGCATCAATATTCTAATGTCATCAAAGTGCAGCCCGGTTGTGGGTTCATCTAATATATACAGGGTGCGACCGGTGTCTTTGCGCAATAATTCTGCAGCCAGTTTGATGCGTTGGGCTTCCCCGCCCGAAAGTGTTGTTGACTGCTGCCCAAGCGATAAATAGCCTAAGCCGAGATTGTAGAGGTTTATAATTTTTTGGTAGATTTGGGGTATGTTTTCAAAAAATACTATGGCCTGGCTGATATCCATGTCCAGAACGTCGTTTATGGATTTGCCTTTATATCTTACTTCGAGCGTTTCCCTGTTGTATCTTTTGCCGTTGCAGGCTTCACATTTTACATATACATCGGGTAGGAAATTCATCTCAATAGTCCTGACACCGGCGCCTTTACAGGTTTCACATCTGCCTCCCTTAACATTGAACGAGAACCGGCCAGGAAGATAACCTCTTATTTTTGAATCGGGCAATTCACTGAACAATTTGCGAATGTCGTCAAAAACACCGGTATAAGTTGCCGGGTTCGAACGGGGTGTTCGGCCAATGGGTTGCTGGTCCACCTTAATTACTTTGTCGATATGTTCCAGACCTTCAATGTGCTTGTAGGGGAGGGGCTGACTTTCAGCCCGGTAAAAATGATGACTCAGCGCCGGGTATAAAGTCCTGTTGATTAAAGATGATTTGCCACTGCCCGACACGCCGCAGACACATATCATACGACCGAGCGGAAATGTGATGTCAATATTTTTCAGATTGTGTCCCGAAGCGCCAATGAGCTTAATATAATTGCCGTTACCATTACGCCTTAAAGCAGGTACTTCAATCTTTTTTTTACCGCTGAGATATTTAGCTGTTAGTGTGTCTTCTTTTAATATTTTTTCAGGCTTTCCTTCTGCAACGATTTTACCTCCCGTTTTTCCGGCACCGGGACCAATATCAAACACATAATCCGATTGCATTATCATTTCCTTGTCGTGTTCCACAACAATGACCGAATTGCCCAGGTCGCGCAGTTTTTTTAATGAATCAATAAGCCGTAAGTTATCTCTTGCATGGAGACCAATGCTGGGTTCATCGAGGATATATAAAACACCGGTAAGTTGTGAGCCTACCTGAGTGGCCAGACGGATGCGCTGCGATTCACCCCCCGACAAGCTTTTTGAATCCCTGTTCAGATTAAGGTACGACAACCCGACATCCAGAAGAAATTGTATCCTTTTTTGAATTTCATGAATAATTTCTTTTGCCACTTGTTTCTTTTTGGCATCCAGTTCCTTAAACGCACTTATAAGCCACGATTGCAGGTTGGTAATGTCCATAGATGCCAGTTCAGCTATATTCTTCCCTGCAATTTTAAAAAAAAGCGATTCTTTTTTTAAACGGCTCCCGTTACATTCGGGGCAAATCAGATGATTCATGTAAAAGGAAGCTCTTTTTTTCTGAGTATATGAATTCGACTCGTTGAACTGCCATGCCAGCACATTGGCAATGCCTTCGAAATTAAAATTATAATTATAGCTGATGCCGATATTTTCATTTTTGACATATAGAGGTTCAGAACTGCCGTAAAGAATTATTTGCAGCGCTTCATCGGGAATTTCTGATACGGGTGTGTTAAAATCAAACCCGTATTTTTTAGCCACCACTTCAATCTGTTTCATAACCCAGTTTTCTTCCATATCTGCCAGTGGGAGTATGCCGCCGCGCTTAATACTTTTTGTTTTGTCGGGAATAATCTTGGCCAAGTCGAGCTCGTAAATGCTGCCCAGACCGTTACAACGCGGACAAGCCCCGTAGGGTGAATTAAAGGAAAAGCTGTTTGGTTCCGGTTCATTGTACGAAATGCCCGATGTAGGGCACATCAGGAATTTGCTGTAATACTTGATCTCGCCGGTTTCTGTATCATGGATTATAAACTCTCCCTTGTTTTGTTTCATAGCCGTCTGAATCGATTCTGAAAGCCTTTTCTGACTGGCAGCATTTATCAGCATCGTATCAACCACTATTTCAATATCATGTACTTTGTAACGGTCTGTCTGCATACGCGGTACAATTTCCTGTATAGTGCCGTCGATACGCACTTTAATAAACCCCTGACGCTGGAACTGCTCAAATAGCTCTCGATAATGCCCTTTCCGGCCTTTAATGACAGGCGCCAGCACGGTTACTTTTTTTTGATTGAAGCGGGCTATAATATCCTGCAATAACTGACCTTCGGTGTATTTTACCATTTTTTCGCCTGTAGCATACGAGTATGCATCGGCTACTCTGGCATAAAGCAACCGCAGGTAATCGTATATTTCGGTAACGGTTCCTACAGTAGAACGCGGGTTGTTGTTGGTCGATTTCTGTTCAATAGCTATAACGGGCCGTAAACCGGAAATTTTATCCACTTCGGGTCTTTTCATGCTACCGATAAATTGCATAGCATAGGCAGAAAAGGTTTCCATATAGCGTCTCTGTCCCTCGGCATAAAGAGTGTCAAAAGCCAGTGATGATTTTCCGCTCCCGCTGAGTCCTGTAAAAACGACCAGCTTATCGTGGGGAATTTCAACATCCACACCCTTAAGGTTGTGTTCCCGTGCATTGATGATTTCGATGCTGCTTAAATATTTATCTGTGCTATGTTCGTCTGATACTTGCACTATATCTTTCTTTACTGCTCTGTGTGCAAAGATAAAACTTTATAAAATACGAGTGAAGCAGATTGGAAAATATAAAAAGAAATAAATATCTACCTGTCCTCAGGTTTTTCCGACTTTATTTGAAATGGGCTTTATAATACAGATCGTTAGTATCGGGTATTGAGATGATAAATTTATTTTTTGATTTGTTTGTCAGGCTGTTTTTTCGAAGCCAGGGATTATATTCTTTAAGCATTTTATAGGTGATACCTTTATCCAGTGCAAATTGGGCCAGGTCGCTGATAGCCGAATCAACAGTAATGGTTGATGTTCTGACTCTGGGGTAAAGGTCTTCCTTTTCTATTGTGAAGCCACTGGCGGCAGGGTTTTCGTAAATAATTTTTATGGCCAGAATCCGATAAACATAACGGGCTGTTTCGGTGTTCAGGTATAAATCGTAATAATTGCTTACTTTTTGGGTTTTTATCTGGTTTAACATGCCGTTGTCTCCCATATTGAATGCCGCAGCAGCCAGTGTCCAGTTTTTGTAAAGGGAATATGAGTTTTTTAAATAGTTACAAGCAGCAATGGTGGCTTTTTCAAGGTTATACCTTTCGTCTACTTCATCGTCAACAATAAGTCCATATTTTTCCCCTGTTGTTTTTAAAAACTGCCAGAATCCTGCTGCACCTGCCGGAGATACAATGTTTGTAAACCCGCTTTCAATTAAAGCAAGGTATTTAAAATCATCGGGTACACCTTGCTCTTTTAATATAGGTTCTATTACCGGAAAATACCTGTTGGCTCTTTTGATTAGCAAATAGGTCTGCGAATGCCAAAAAGTATTTACCAGCAGTTCCCTGTCGAGGCTTTCTCTTACGTCTAACCGTTCAAGCGGAACCGCCTCATTACAAAAAAATAACTGCTGAGGAATTTTAGGTAAAACCGTTTTGTTGACGTTTTCTTGTGCATTAGAAATATTCGAAAAGCCCAAGCAAGATACCACTAATAAAATTTTCAGGTAATTGCGCATGAATTTTTTAATTGAAAAACGAAAAAACGAAGACATTATTTCTTTGAATCGGGTGGTGGTATCAAAGCTATTCTGAAAAGTGTTCCAAAGATACCCAGAAAGTAAACTGAGTATATGATGGTATGATAAATTTTCCAGGTGTTGATAAAAAACATAGTAAATACTAACAGGCCTGATATGAGCGATATCCCTGCAAAAACAAGGGCGACCTGGCTCGATGTTAAGCCCAGATAGGCAAGATGATGTGTGGTGTGGTCCTTTCCCCCTATAAAGGGCGATTTGCCTTTCGACAGGCGTTTTATGGTTACTGTTGTTGTGTCGATGATAGGAAGCGCAAAACAGATTATCGTCATGAATATCTGTTTAATATGGTAAGCCTGACCGTAATAGTCAATGCCATTCCAGAAATAGACTATGCCAACCATAGCCAGCAATATACCCAGAAACTGACTGCCTGTGTCGCCCATATACATCTTTGAAGGGCTCCAGTTGAAATACAAAAAACTAGACAAACTGCCAATTAGACCAATAAATAAAAAAAAGTTTGCACTGATAAATGAGCCGGTAATAAACATACAAACAAGCAGAATGATAAGTATGGACATGGTTACAATGGTTGTAATGGCGTCCATATTATCGAGCATATTAATGGAGTTCATCATGCCTACAACCCACAAAATTGTCAGTAAATAATTGAGATATTCCGACTTAAACAAATGAATAAAAGTACCTGTGCTGATAAGAATTATACTGCAAAGCAACTGGGCAAAAAATTTAACGAAGGGTTTTGTGTTGTAAGCGTCATCAAATAAACCAATAGTAAAGGCAACAATCATTGAAAAGAAAATACCCATCAGTTTCAGGTTGTTGGTAAGGGGGGGGGCATAAAAAAACCTTGTCAATACCAGTCCTATAAGGTAAATGATAAAAAAAACGATACCACCCATAGCCGGCTTGGCACCGTTCGACCACCTTACCATGTCACTTGAAATATCTCTGATGCCCAGTGTTTTCGAAAATTTCAGAAAAAGAAACAACAAAACTGTTGATAAAAAAATGGAAAAAATTAAATACGATGCATTTAAGGCAACAAGATATATTGTGTTTTCACTAAATGCGATGTTCATCATTTCACACTATTTTTAAATGAAAATTTAAAAATATAAAAAAAAAATTCTGAAAGCAAGAAAAAAATTAAGAATTATTAAACAGGGGCGCTTGTGCGTCTTTTTCAGAGACTATAGGGGTTGCAATGCCCCATTCTATGGCCAGCGTAGGGTCGTTCCACCGAATAGCCGCTTCAGAAGCCTTGTTGTAAAATGAAGTGCATTTGTAGAAAAAAACTGTTTTGTCTTCCAGTGTCAGAAATCCATGGGCAAAACCGGTTGGAATCCAGAGCATGAGTTTGTTTTCGGCGGATAATATATGCTTATAGTGCATGCCGTATGTGGGAGAATTCTTCCTTATATCAACTGCCACATCGAGAACACTGCCTTGAAGCACACGCACCAGTTTGCCTTGTCCATAAGGGTCTCTTTGAAAGTGTAAGCCGCGTAAAACACCCTTGTCGGACATAGATTGGTTGTCCTGGACAAAATTATCAGTGATACCGGCACGGTTAAATGTGTCGGCATTAAATGATTCAAAAAAATAACCTCTTTTATCTTCAAAAACAGTCGGACGTACTAACAGTATTCCCTCAAGATTGGTTTTTTCAAACGTCATTGCTATCAATAATATTTTTTAATTTTTGTATAAATGTCGCTTTTTTCTTTTTTTCGCCTTCTTCTTCATAATAGCCGTATCCATACCCATAGCCATAGCCGTATCCATATCCATAGCCATAGCCATAAGAACTGTCGTAGGAATAATTCTGCAAACCATATTTCGAATAAGCATAATCTACTGCATTCAGGATGACTGAAAGATTTTTAATATTACTTCCTTCGAAAAGTTTTTCGATGTTTTGAATGAACTGACGTTTTGAATATTTGGCTTTAAATATATAAATGGGGTAATCGGCAAGCTGAATACTGCGCATACCATCTATCACAATGCCTATGGGGGGGTTGTCAATAATTATATAATCATACTTTTGTTTAAGATATTGAATGAGTTCAATCATTTTCTCGGTTTGGATGAGCTCGGAAGGATTGGGGGGAATGGGGCCTGCTGAAATAAAATCGAGATTATCTATGTGGCTGTTAAAAATGCAATCATCAATGTTTGAAATACCTGAGAGGATTGTGCTGATGCCTTTTTTATTTTCCACACCAAATCCCAGGTGAATCTTGGGTTTTCTTAAGTCCATATCTATTACCACAACTTTTTTGTAAGAAAAGGCTATAATACATGCCAGATTAAATGCAATAAATGTTTTGCCTTCACCTGATATGGTTGATGTAATGGATATTATTTTAGATCCTGGTTCATCTTTAATAAATTGTAAATTGGTGCGTACAGCCCTTAAGGACTCAGCTACAAGGGATTTGGGTTTAGAGTCAACAATAATATGGTTGATGGGAATAATACTGTTGTATTTGGGTATAACGCCCAGAATTGGAATATTTGTGTATTTGGCAATATCTTTTGCAGAAATGATTTCGTTGGATAAAAGGTATCTGATAGCGATGAGCGCTAATGATAAAATTAAAGAGAATATGAGAGAAAAAATATAAATTTTTGATTTAATCGGATATACTGGCTTCTCAGGTATAGCGGCATTTTCGAGAATAATGTTCTGCGAAATAAATCCGGCGCGGTCAATGGTATATTGCGCTTTTTTGTTCAGCAACTCATTATATAAAGCTTCGTTGGCTTCATAAACCTTCTGCAAAATGGAAAGCTCGCCTACATTTTGCTCATCAATGCTGGGGTAAATTGTTTTATTATAACTGGCTAATTGTTTTTCGAGCTCTTTTTTCTTGTTTATAATATTATCTAGAGCTATTTTGATACTTTCTGCAAAAAGCTTTTTCTGAATATCAAGTTTATAGTTAATTTGTTTTATTTGAGAGTTGTAAGCGGTTACGTTGTAAAGCAATTCTTCTTTTTGCATGAGGAGGTTTTGAATAGCCTGTAAATTACCGCTCACTGAACTTTGAAATTGACTTCCCGCTACAAGTGCATAAAGCTCATATACATCTAAGTCTTTACTTTGATTAACAAATTCTTCAACCCGTTTAAGCTTGGCAATTTCAATTTCGAGCTTTAAAATTTCACTATTGAATTCTTTAATAATTGAATACACTTCAGGTAAGGGCTGAAAAATTAAATCAATTTTATTTTCTTTTTTAAATTCCTGAATATCGTTCTTTGTTTCAAAAAGCTTTTGGTTAAAAATCTCTAGCTGTTCATCAATGAACTTCAATATTTTGTCGGTACTCATAGCCTGTTTTTCGACATCGTAAAGGTTAAACTCCGAAATTATTGTGTCGACGATATCGGCCGCTTTAACGGGATTCCTGTCGGAATACATAACCATTATTGACTGCGAGTTTTCATTGACAACGAAAACACTGAGATTGGGAATATAAGAGCTAAGAATATCAGATGGTTTTTTTAAAACGAAAAAGTAATCATCCTTATCTATGAAAGAAATGTTTTTGAAATACCCCGGGTCTTTCAGGGTAACAAACATATCGAAATACTCTGTTTTTAAGGTATCCAGTATTGAAAATTCATATTGATTACTTTTCTTTTCTGCTTCAAAATCAATATGGATGTTGCTGTTTGAAAGGAAAGATATGTTGATGGGAACATTATATATAACAGGCTTTTTTACAACGTAATGGACATTATAATGATTGCTCCTGTACATTTCTGTATTCAGAAAACGTCCTTTCTTATAGTAAGCAATATCAAGAGGCAATTTGGAAAATACACGCGAAAGAAACATGGAAGAATTAAGAAGCTCTACCTTTTTTGCAAGGTCAACCTGGGTTTTTTTACCAAAAACCTGACGCACCTCTTCTTCGGTATAAATCTGAATGGTACCACTGGTTTCATATTTGGGATAGGTATATCTCAAATATAAAAAAGCAAGGGTAAAAAAAAATGCGAAAATAATCAGTACGTAGGGAATATTCTTCTTTACAATAGATAAAAGCAATTTCAAATCAAATTCATCATTCAGATATGAAATTTTAATGTTTGCCATCAGACTTTTATTTTAGTAAAGTAATGATAAGTACAGCGGTCGAAAAGAGAGAAATGTAAGGCGCAAG
>JAKIYU010000080.1 GCA_022708385.1 Bacteroidota bacterium
AATATTGATTTAGGGCTCATATCCGCCTGAGGCGGACGTAGGTTCGAGTCCTACCCCCGCTACAAAGAAAAGCCGGCTTAATGCCGGTTTTTTTATTTCGGAGGCTTTGCATGCCAGAGCATGCAAAAAGCTGGAGAAATAAAAAAATGCAGCCTTAAGGACTGCGGCTTTCCCTTGTAAAGCCCACCCACAAAGGTCAATGAGTCCCGACACCAAAGTCGGGACGAATAATCCTACCCCCGCTACTAAACAGAGTGAGAGCGAGGAACGAGAATTCCGAGATGTCACTCTCACTCTGTTTCTCAAGACTCACACTCACACTTGCCTGACGGCAGGCAAGCTCACACTGTATTCATAGGAAAGAGTGCCGAGCTTTCACGTTTACTCTGTTTATCAATACTCACACTCATACGGCCTCAAGGCTTACACAAAGACAGTGTTTTTTGGAATAGTCAGAAAAATTTGTAATTTTGGTTATATTTCCAACCATTTTTCTCTTTAATAAACAAACAGCAAAACACTATGACAGCAATCATCCGACTTGAAGACCTAGAAAACAGAATAATTGAAATCAGAAATCAAAAGGTTCTTTTAGACAGTGATGTGGCTGAACTTTATGGAGTGGATACCCGCGACATTAATAAATCAGTGAAAAATAACCCTGACAAATTTCCCTCTGATTACATAATTGAATTAACGCCAAATGAATTGAATAATTTGCGATGGAAATTTTCCACCACAAAGTTATCTAAAACGAGAACACTTCCAAAAGCATTTACAGATAAAGGTTTATACATGCTTGCAACTATTCTGAAAGGTTCAAGAGCTATCCAAACAACACTTACAATAATTGAAACCTTTGCAAGAATAAAACAACTTTCACACAATATAAAGGAACTTTCTGAAATGAAGGATGACAAAAATAAGAAAAATCTCATGCGGAAAAGTGGTGAAATCATCGCCGAAATATTAGGGGATGATTTGAATTTAAATGAAACTGAAACCACCATTCAAACAAGCATGAGTACGAGGAACGAATGTTCCGGAATCTCACTCTCATTTTGTTTATCCAGACTTATACTTACACTCAAGCCCATATTTTATGCCAGTTTATACATCAATAACAACCGATTACCGCGAGAAACCTTCGGGCATCCCGGATTTACTTGCCCAATCTGATATAAAGGTTAACTTTAGCCAACTGAAAGTGGGCGACTATATCGTCAATGACGAAATTGTGCTGGAACGTAAGTCTGCCGCAGACTTTGTACAGTCAGTTATTTCTGGACGTTTGTTTGCACAGTGTGCTAACCTCAGGAAAACTTGCATGCGCCCCCTGATACTGATTGAGGGCAATCCCTTTCAAACATCACATAATATTGATAAAAATGCGGTTAAGGGGGCATTGCTATCGGTGGCTGCAGCTTGGCAAATTCCGCTTTTGTATTCAGAAAACCATGTTGAAAGCGCTTCACTCTTATGTATGCTGTCCGCACAAACGGCTAAGAGTGTATCTTTAGTAAATTATAGTGTTTACAAACCTAAAAGATGTAAAAATCATCACTTAAGATTTTTGCAGGGCCTTCCCAAGACAGGTCCTGTAACAGCATCAAGATTACTCGAAAAATTTGGAAGCATTCAGGCTGTTATCAATGCCGATGTTAAAGCATTACAGGAAGTAAATGGAATTGGTAAAACCAGCGCCGAAAAAATCAAAGAGTTTCTTTCGGGTAATTAGTTTTCAAATGAGATTACTAAGAATTTTACTTCCCTTCGTATAAAAGATTGAGAGTCTTGATAAGTTTATCAATACTGTCGGGTGTACCCTTTATGATATTGCTTGAACTCTCAACCAAAAACATAACCGGTGTACTCAGCAAAGCATAGTCATTGGCAACTAATGAATTCACACCTCCTGGTGCCCGCAAATGATGCCAACTATTTAATTGCTTAATAGTCTGTTCCCATTTTTTAACTTCTGTCTCAGTGTCATCGAGGCTTACGGCAACAATATCCAATTTCTTTTGGTTTGGGGCTTCATCGTACCATTTTTTTAATATTTTTACCGTTTCCATGCAATGTTCACAATCGGCCGACCAGAAAAGTAGCAGTTTGTACTTAGCGGTTCCTTTATAATTGTGAAATCTGAAATTTGCACCTTGGACATCCGTAAGACTAAAATCGGGAGCTAACGTGCCTTCCGTTAACCTGGCCATGCCTTCAAGGCGTTTTTTAATTTGCTGTTTTTTTGAGGTATGGCACTTCGGGTTATCAATATGCTCTTTAAGCATGAGCATCCCTTTAGTGATATTGAATGACTCATAACCGTTATAAAAGTAATCCACCATCCATCCGTAAACTAAAGGGTGCCCGCTGCTGGACTTCTCTACAGCCCTTTTGCCAGCCAGTGTGAACAACGAATCGCGTAGCGCTTCTGTTTTTGCGCCACTCCCGTAAAAATTTACGTAGGTATTCATCCATTCTTTAAGAGCTCCTGTTTTTACAAGTAAACTATCGTTAAAATCAATGCCATCAAAATAATGCGCAATTATACTTTGTAACCTGTCATTTTCATTGCCCTTAAATAATATTTGTGGTATATACTCGAAAACAAATGTATGACTTACAAAAAGGTCTTTATATAGCGAAATCTGCTCTTTAAGCCAGTTGTTATAGGAAACTCTTCTTTTTTCAAATTCATCAATTCCTTGCTGATAAAACGAAGAGTTTATGTCGTCATAATTCATAAGAAAACTATAGAGCACCTCCACTTTCCCTTTCTTGAAATTGTTTTCATCTTTGAATTTCGATAATACAACGTTTTCCTTTTCTCCTTTTTGAAATATTAGGCTGTCAGCATTATTGCAATAGAGTGGGTTCACTTTTATTTCGATGTTTTGGTTGTTAATAACCAACATCCTTTCTGAGGGGTAAGCATCACTACCTTGATTTTCAATGTTATCGAAACGAAGAACAAATTCTCCGGGAAGTTCTTCGTTGGGTATTTGAAAAGTAATGGTTTCACCGTTTTTTACAGGCGCTTTTCTTAAAATAGGACTTAAAGCATTATATCCGGTAAGGGGTATTAATGAAATACCCGTTTCGTAAACACCTCTTACCTCTATTTTTAAATTTACTTTTTGAGCAGTTGTATGTAAATGTAGTATAATACAAAAAAACAATGAAGAAAATACAACCTGAAACCTTTTATTAATTTCGATTTTCATTGTGAAGTTTAATAATTTTTTTTTCAATATCCGATGTTGAATACCCATTGACCAATTTAATGGTTTTTACCTGACCTCCGTATTTTTTTAAAATATCGTAACCCACAACATTTCTTACCTTATAGTCTTTCCCTTTTACAATAATGTCGGGTTTAATAAGGTTGATTAAATTGTAGGGCGTGTCCTCTTCAAACAATACCACGCCATCAACAAAAGATAAGGCTGCCAGTAAAATAGCCCGGGCATGCTCGTCATTGATGGGCCGTGTTTTTCCTTTTATTCTTTTAACCGATATATCTGCATTTAGTCCGATAATAAGAATGTCGCCAAGTGCTGAGGCTTTTGCAAGATACTCTATATGTCCGCGGTGCAGTATATCGAAGCAGCCATTTGAAAAGACAATTTTCTTACCTTCCTTTTTCCATTTGGCTGCTTTTTTTTTTGCAACATTCTGGCTGAAAATTTTTAATCTCACATTATTAAAAGTTTTCATGTTTTACTTTTTTTTATTCTGAAAAAAGAAGTAAGCAAAGGCAACTAGTCCTAAAAGAGTAATAAGCACACCCTGTGAGGTGTGCGAAATGTAGGCAAAAGAAGTGGATACAGCCTCGTTAATACCATATAACTGGGTAAGTGTAAGTATTACTATATAATGATAGGCGCCAATACCCCCGGGTACAGGCGCAACAATACCGATACTGCCCATTATAAGCACTGTAAAACCGGCAGCTACTGATAAATGTGATGTGCCTCCCAATGAGAAAAAGCATAAATAGGTCATCAGAAAATACATACACCAGATAAAAAGGGTGTGTAATAAAAACAATCCTTTATTTTTGATGAGAGCTATGGCTTTTATCCCTTCCGAAAAACCGGCTATGATACGCCTGAACTTAAGATAAAAGGGTTTATTCTTCAGCCGTTTATTGGCCATTTTGTAAAGGATATAAAGGCCTAATACAAAAACAATAAGGATGATAATTGTAATGATTATCACAGTGTAGCTGCTGAAAAAGTCGATAGGCAGGTGCGAAATAATGTTTTCTGAGAGAAATTCTTTGAGAAATCGAAATTGTAGAACAATAACCAAAAAACTTAGCAATAAAAGACAAAAAGTATCGAATATTCTTTCGGCGACAACAGTACCCAGTAAGGTTGTAAAAGGAATACCGCTTTTTTTATTTAATACGCCGCAACGGCTTACCTCACCAAGCCTTGGTACAAGCATATTGGCAAAATAACCAATCATGACGGCGTAAAATGTGTGGTTTAGCTTTGTTTTATGTCCCATCGATTCTATAATCATGTTCCATCGTGCAGCCCTTGATATGTGCGATAAAGCGCCCATACACATCGCAAATACTATCCAGAAATAATTGGCTGTTTTAAATTGATAAATTAAATCATTGATGTTTTGCTTTTGAGTCACATACCATAACAGCCCCAAACCACATGAGAGGAAAAAAAGATATTTGAGTACAGAAAAAAATTTATTTTTTTTCAAAAACTAGACAGTTTGTTGTTTTCGTTGGGAAAAACTATCAGAGGCGTGTGTTTTTTAGCTTCTTCAAAGTCCATCAGGGCGTACGACATAATAATAAGCACATCGCCTTCAACGGCTTTGCGTGCAGCAGGGCCATTCATGCTTATGATGCCTGTCCCTCTTTCTGCCTTAATAACATAAGTTTCGACACGCTCGCCATTATTGAGATTTACAACGTGAACCTTTTCGTTTTCGATAAGGTTTACGGCATCCATCAGGTCTTCATCTATACCAATGCTGCCAATGTAGTGCAGGTTGGCTTGGGTAACCCTGACTTTGTGAATTTTCGATTTTAATACTTGTATTTGCATGATGATGCAAAATTACTAAAATATTTTCAGATTATCGATTAACCTGACATTTCTCAAATAAACAGCTGTACATGCTACAACCGATGCGCTTTCTTTAACTTCTGTAACTGGAGTAAGGTTTTCACTGTCGCACAGTTCAATGTACTCAACCTGCATCCCTGGATGGTTTTGAATATTTTTTACAAACCATTCTTTAAGCACTTCGGGTTTTTGTGAAAAGATATTGTTTTTAATATAATTTAATCCTTCAAAAATACCTGCAGCCGATTGTTTTTCGTCTTCTGTTAAACGTGCGTTACGCGAACTCATGGCCAGCCCGTTAGGCTCTCTTACAGTTGGACAAGGAATTATACTGACAGGGAGGCCAAAATCTTTTACCATTTTCTTTATTACAGCTAGTTGCTGGTAATCCTTTTCACCAAAATAGGCTTTGTTGGGTTGGACGATTTCAAAAAATGTCTTTACTATAAATGCCACTCCTTTAAAATGTCCCGGCCTGTGAAAGCCTTCCATAATTGTGTCGAAATACCCAATATTATAATTAAACCCTTTACTGTCTCCAATTATAGCGTCATCGGGCATAAATACTAAATCGCAGCAGGCATCTTGCAATAACTGCAAGTCCTTTTCAGGAACTCTGGGGTATTTTTTTAAATCGTCAGGATTATTAAATTGTAAAGGATTCACATAAATACTTGCCACTACAATGTCGTTTTCTCTTCTTGCACGCTCAACCAAAGAAATATGTCCGTCGTGTAAAGCGCCCATGGTTGGAACAAATCCGATTTTTTTGCCTTCATTTTTCAGTTGGGCAATGTGCTGCTCCATCAGGACTCTTTGTGTGCAGGTTATCATTATTGGTTTTTTGATTTTACAATGTAACTGAAATCAGTCAGTTTAAATAAAAAATTGCAAAACTAAAGTAATAATTCAAATAAATTCATTATTATTTTGTAATTTTGCATTAATTTTCAGTTCCTTTAAAAAAAAAACACCACATACATGGAAAAACCCAAAATATTATTTGCCCATCAGGAGATTTTACCTTACGTTAAGGAAACTCCAATGAGTCATATTGGCCGATACCTGCCACAGGGCATTCAGGAAAGAGGTAAAGAAATACGTGCTTTTATGCCAAGGTACGGCTGTATTAACGAACGTAGAAATCAATTGCATGAAGTCATTCGTTTATCTGGCATGAACCTTATTATTAATGATAATGACCATTCTCTGATTATCAAAGTGGCATCCATTCAATCAGCCCGTATGCAGGTCTATTTTATCGATAATGAAGATTACTTCCAACGCAAAGCTATTCTTACCGATAAGAATCAAAAGTATTACAAGGACAATGACGAAAGATGCATTTTCTTTTGCAGAGGCGTCCTCGAAACTGTAAAAAAATTATCATGGGCTCCTGATATAGTACACTGTCATGGCTGGGTGAGTTCATTATTGCCCATCTATATTAAAAGAGCGTTTAGAGATAACCCGATTTTTGCTGATACAAAAGTCGTTTATTCGGTTTATAACGATGATTTTCCGGGTCAATTCAGTAAAAATTTTGCAGAAAAAATTAAACTACCCGGCATATCAAAAGAGGATTTACAGTTATATCAGGATTCAAGTTTTGTTAATATCACCAAAGCCGCTATAGAAAACTCCGATGCTGTCGTTTTTGGCAGCCCCGAAATTAACAAAGAGCTGGCAAAGTATATTAAAACAATTGATAAGCCTGTACTCGAATACCATCCGCTCGAGACTTATCTCGATGCCTATTCCAATTTCTACGACGAAGTGCTCGTTAATAATTCTGTGCTTTCTTAAATCTATTCTTGTAAATTGAAAAATATTTTATTACGGAAAAACCTTTCAGGGATCATTTTCCTATACATGATATGTGTTTTAATATCATGCAACGACCCTGACATTATTGGCCTTGAAGTACAGCCTGTTAACGATAAATTTAACCTTTTTTATAACGACTCTTGTCGTGTAATAGCCTTTACCCTTAACGAAGATTCCATACGAACAGACAAAACCTCTTTAAATTTACTGGGAAACTACAACGACCCTATATTCGGAAGATCTTCAGCGAGTATTTATACCCAGGTCAGAATATCTTCAAATAACGTGGACTTTGGCCCCTCGCCCGTTGTTGACTCCCTTGTTCTTACACTCGCTTATAATGGCTATTACGGAAAATTAAGAAAACTGAATATTAAAGTCTTTGAAATCCTTGAAGATTTTTATAAAGATACGGCTTATTATTCGAATAAAGTCCTTAATACCGACAACACACCCTTAGCCAATCTTTCTGTTGTGCCTGAGCCTGCTGATAGCCTTACCATTAATGGCGAAAAACTGGCCCCCCATTTAAGAATTAAACTGTCTAATACATTAGCGCAGAAATTTCTCAACGAATCAACAACCGCCAATCTTAGCGATAATTACCATTTTACCCAGTTTTTCAAAGGCATTTACATTACCTCATCATTTGTTAATACCGAAGGTGCCATTTTGTATTTTGATTTGCTAAGTGCTTTATCACAGATGACGCTCTATTATAAAAATGATAATAATGATTCCCTTAAATTCGATTTCGTTATCAACGATTATTGTGCACGCTTCAATTCTTTTAATCATTTCAATTACAATGATGCTGTTCCAGCCCTGAAACAACAAATTGGCGGCGATACAATTCTTGGCGATAGTTTGCTATATCTTCAGGCTATGTCCGGTCTTAAAGTTAAAATTATCCTGCCCGATTATAAAAACTTTTTTGCCGACGGCAAAACCGTTCTTAATAAAGCCGAATTAATAATTCCTGTTGAAGACGATCCTACTGTGACCAATTATTCATTACCACCTAAACTTGCACTGGTTAGGATTACAGAAGAAGGGGAAATTGCATATATCATTGATCAATACGAAGGAGAATCTCATTTTAGAGGCATTTACGATGAGGATAAAAAACAATATACATTTACTATTACAAGACATCTTCAGAACGTTTTACTTGATAAAATTAAAGATAATGGTTTTTACCTGATGGTTTCCGGAGCTGGTGTAAATGCTGGTAGAGCCTGCCTGAAAGGCACTCAAAGGAATGATGCAAAACTGAAACTAAAACTGACTTATACGAAGCTTTAATAATTAAAATTTATTACGATGTGTGGTATTGTTGCTTACATTGGACCCCAAAAAGCCTATCCTATACTGCTTAAGGGTCTTTACAGACTGGAATACAGAGGCTACGACAGCGCCGGTATGGCTTTGCTTAACGGGGCACTGAATGTCTATAAAACAAAAGGCAAAGTGGCCGACCTCGAGAATTTTATGAAAAATGATACGGTTGACGGTAATATCGGTATTGCTCATACACGTTGGGCAACCCATGGGGAACCCAATGACGAAAATGCCCACCCCCATCTGTCTCCCTCAGGAAATATTGCAATTATTCACAATGGAATAATTGAAAACTATTCTTCGCTTAAAAAAGAACTTATTAACAGAGGCTATCATTTTCGCAGTGAAACAGATACCGAAGTCCTTATTCACTTAATTGAGGACATTCAGCAAAAAGAAAAAGTTTCACTTGTTGATGCTCTGCAAATTGCCCTTAATCAGGTTGTGGGAGCCTATGCACTTGTGCTGATTGCCAAAGAAGACCCCGATAAACTGATACTTGCCAAAAAAGGCAGCCCTCTGGTAATAGGTGTTGGCAAAGGTGAATATTTTGCCGCTTCCGATGCTTCCCCGATTATCGAGCATACAAGAGATGTCGTTTATTTGCAGGATGAAGAAATTGCCATTATTCCTCGTTATGGCGAACTTAAGATAAAAACCATTAAAAATATTGAAAGAACACCCTATATTCAAACCCTTGAAATGCAACTTAATGAGATTGAAAAAAGCGGTTTTGAACATTTCATGCTCAAAGAAATTTATGAACAACCCCGCTCTATTAAGGATAGTATGAGAGGACGTCTGAATGCCAAACAGGGTATAGTCAATCTGGGGGGAATTGTGGAGTATGAACAAAAATTGATTAATGCAAAAAGAATTATTATAGTAGCTTGTGGTACATCGTGGCACGCTGGCCTCGTTGGTGAATATATTTTTGAAGAACTGGCCAGGGTGTGTGTCGAAGTTGAATATGCATCGGAATTCAGGTACAGAAATCCTGTTATCAATGAAGATGACGTTGTTATTGCCATTTCCCAGTCAGGAGAAACAGCCGATACGTTGGCCGCTATTGAATTGGCTAAAAGCAAGGGGGCTACTATAATAGGTATTTGCAATGTTGTGGGCTCAAGTATTGCACGTGCTACCCATGCAGGCTCTTATACCCATGCAGGCCCCGAAATAGGTGTTGCATCCACAAAAGCTTTTACTGCTCAGGTTACTTTACTTACCCTTATGGCATTGCATATTGCCCATCATAAGGGTACCATATCCAAAACGCGTTTTAAAGAGTTGACATACGAAATTGAAGCCATCCCCGATAAAGTAGCTAAAACATTGCTTGTTAATGATAAAGTAAAAGAAATTTCTCAACATTTT
>JAKIYU010000081.1 GCA_022708385.1 Bacteroidota bacterium
TTATTCATCTTCGATTTTAAAGATGAGAGGCTTTCTGAATGGTTTAACTTTAATATTCGCATAATTTTTACTTTTAAATTTATGCAAATATACAATTTTTTTAATATTATTGATAGCGGTTTATTATCAGCCTGGCTCGACAAGGCATCGGGTTTCTATCTTCATGAGTTTTCGCATTATACCCTTGATTACAAGCATCCGGACTCAACAGTGTGGCTGACGATTTGCGGGCCTGTGTTCAATGAGGTTTACAGTGGTGTACTTTGCAACTGGAACACCACAGGGATTATTCCCGGCACTTACCTGCTCCGCCTGAGCATGTGGGACAACACACCCGACTCCAACAGGGTTGAAGCCATAAGATTGTTTAACATTCAGTTGCTTACACCTATAGTGGAAGGGGTTTATGAAAAGTCCTCCGCAGCAGTTTATCCCAACCCTGCAAAAACCACTTTCAATGTCTGTTCAGCCAAACCTCTAACCGAACTTATCATTACCGACCTTACCGGAAAGGTGCTTTACAGCGAAGTCTTTCCCAAAGGAGTATGCGAGAAATCATTTGATGTAAAAACCTTGATTAAAAGTAGAGATATGTATATAATTACACTTATAGATTTAAAAGGGTATGTACATACAGAGAGGCTTGTGGTTATTTGATAAACCTTAAGTTGAATGTTGAGTGCAATTTTATGAGAATTTTAAATGCAATAGGTTTCGCTTGAACAATAAATACCCGATATAAATTACTTCCACACCACTACCTTACTCACATAATTTCCATTTTCATTCCCAAGAGAAAGAAAATAGACGCCATTGGGACATTTTGATAAATCCAAAGTATAGGTTTTGTCGATGTTAACCTGACCGGATATAAGCAGTTGCCCTTGAATATTTGTGAAGGTGAGGGTGTATGTGTTGGGCGTATTGGCAGGGTTTTGAATATTTAGGTTGTTGGTTGCCGGAGTTGGAAAAACAGTTAAAAATTTATTATTGAAGGGCTTGTAAATACCTGAACTTGAAGTGCTAAACTGAACTGGCCCAATTGGGCTACTCATGTTGAAAGGAGGTAAACAAACAGCACGTACGTAATATTCATAGTTTTTATTTTCTTCCAACTGGGTTAGTATGTGGATGTTATTATTAGTGTTAACAATATTACCCATGCCGGTATTAAACCCAATAGTATCCCATTCTATTTGCCAATAGCTTTCTTGCCCGCCCGGTGTCCATGATATAACTGCATGGTTTACGCCGGTAGAGTTTACTACCGGATTTTTTGGTGCTTCACAAAGGAATATTTCATCAAAAGATAAGTCATCAATCCTCCATAAAAGAGATGCATCGTCTTTAATACTGACCCAAGAAACAATAATTTTATGGCCGACATAAGCAGATAAATCTATGTTAATAACCTCAGACAGAGGGTCATAAGTATTATAGTTTTTTATCCAAACAGTGTCCCATCCCAAATGTTGGTCTGTAGTAACAAGTACAAAAATATTTACACTGTTTGCTGAATAGATTGTCAATTTTTGTTTAAAACTAAGATATATCGAAGTTGAGTTGCCGGCATCAATGATTGAAGAAGAAAGTTTAAGGGTATCCATTATTGAGTTACTAAAACAAACGAGTTCAGGTAACTGACCACCGGCATAAATTGAATTTTCAACACGCCATTTATTATATGACTTTATCATGCAATCAGGGAAAGTATAAAGAGTATAAGTGGAAAAATCATCAAAAAATGGCATTGATTGGGCTTCGCATCGTGTCCTGAAAGAACGCGACCATGACCAAATACTTGTGTCTGCTGATATTGTGTCGCAAAGTGCTTTTACACGAAATTCATAATCGGTTGAAGGGAGCAGGTTTTCCAAATAGAAATGATTTGTGTCTGTTATTGTTAAATGACCTGTGCCATGAGAATATCCCGATGTATCCCACTCAATGAGCCAAAAGTTTTCTTGTCCGGTATCCCAGCTTAATAGTGGATCAAAATTATTACGGTCTATCAATAAGTTCCGCGGTTCCTGACAACTTCTGTGTTCATCAACTAAAATTTCATCAATACACCATGTGAAAGAATAACTGGTTGTGGTGCCTGCGAAAATCCAAGCTAATAAGAATTCTTCACCTGCTAAGTGAGACAAATCTACTGTTACTAACTCTGATTCTATACTTGCATAGTTGTCTTTTACCCAAATTGTGTCCCAAGTCATTCCAGAATCAATACTACTGACTACCGAAAACTTAAAAATTGCAGAAGTCTGATTATAATAATGCTTGAATTCTAAATATAAGGAGGACGCATTGGTAGCATTGATAAGTGGAGAAATTAACATCATAGTATCAGTTAATGGTCCTGATAACTCTAGTTTCATTTCCGGAGGGTTACCGTAGGCATTTGAACTGTTGTTGATTTTCCAGTTGGCATTGTTACTCGACCAGCAATCAGGGAAGCTGTCTTGCATCATTCCTGAAAAACAGTACTTAAATGGCAGATTTACTGTGCATTGAGCTTTTATACCGGTATTTAAAAGCATAAGAACGCATAATAAGGCAAATACATGGAATTTTTCTTTCATAATTATAAAATTCAATACATTTCTTATTTTTGCACAACCACAGTACTTATATTTATCTACAAATTTATATTTTTTATTTATTGAATTCTGAAAAGAATATAAATAAAATTTGCATAAGTCAAATTATTTTCCGTAATTTGCGTTACGTAAATTGCGTTACGTAAATTGCGTAATTGTAAATTAATATAAATCAATAAGATATAATATATGAGCGTTTTAAAAAATCCCTTTTTACTTACGGGTTATATAGGAGAAAAGTATTTTTGTAACAGAGAAAATGAAATAGAAATTTTAGAAGAGCATTTTGATAATGAACGAAATGTGGTTTTGTTTTCATGGAGGAGATTGGGCAAAACAGCTCTTTTAAAGCATTTTCAAAATATATTGCAAAAAAAACAAAAAGATACGCAAAGTATATATATCGATTTACTTGGTGCTACAGATATGCTGTCTGCTATAAAGCAAATTTCTCAGGCTGTTTATGAGAAGTTTGGTCGGGTTTCAAAAAAGGATAATTTGTCTTTTCAGAAATTACTTGGTATGCTGGGCATGGAAATGAGCTTCGACCCCATAAGCGGGAATCCTAAGATTGGTATGGGCTTGCGTACGGTTATACCAGCAGAAAAATCGCTAAATGAAATTGGACTTTTTCTCAGGGGCATGAATAAAAATATACTCGTTATCCTTGATGAATTTCAGCAGGTTACACAGTTTCCTGAAAAAAATGGAGAGGCTGTCTTCAGAGGTTGGGTGCAAAGTTTTCCGGAAATAAGGTTCGTTTTCAGCGGCAGTCACCGTCAGATGATGCAATCCATGTTTACTTCCAAGAGCAGGCCTTTTTACCGCAGCGCCCAACTCTTACAGCTTGAGCCTATTCCCTTAAATGAATACAGAAATTTTATTAAAAAACATTTTAAGGAGGGCAAGAAAACTATTGATGATGCTGTAATTGATGAGATTTACAACTGGAGCCGTCAGCAGACCTATTGCGTGCAACTGCTTTGTAACATGCTTTATGGCAGGTTTGATAAAATTGAGTTGAAACATTTGCCTAATGTTTATATTGACCTTATAGCGCAAGAAAGTGCTTTTTTTTCGGCTTACACAAAGCTGCTTACACGTATGCAGTGGCTTGTACTGAAAGCAGTGGCTATGGAAGAACCGCTTATTAATCCCTACGCTAAGGAGTTTATCAGTCGCCATAATCTCGGTGCAGCCAGTACAGTGAACACTTCTTTGAAAAAGCTTATCAACAGTGAAATAGTTGTTGAAGACAACAGCAAATATTATGTGCACGATGTGGCATTGGCAAGATGGCTGCAGCGGGTGTGAATTTTTTTTAATGATTTAAAATTATGGAAAAAAACAAACTTGATAAGACTTTTGGTGCCGTGGGCATGTCGGCCGGACTATTACTTATGGTGGTAGGTGCAGCAATAGTTTTTTTTTCTTTTACGGGAATTGTGTTAATAGCTTTAGGTGCCTTTGTGGCTTTTACCTATACTGCTACATTAATTGATTTTAATAACAAGAGGATTAAATTTGCCACTTATGTGTTTGGGATAATTCCATGGGGTAAATGGGTCTCAATCGAACCCACGATGCGTATAGGCGTACGTAATTGAAAAACGCTGTGGCGGTCGTACAGCGCCGGAAACAGGTCACTGGAGCTTGAAGAAAGAGATTTTAGAATTGTACTTTACGATGTGCAGGGCAAAGTTCTTGTCCCTGTTAAAAAATTTAAGGATAAAGAAGATGCCAAAGTTGAAGCAGAAGTGATGTGTAAGGGGTTGGGGATAGCGGTTATTATTCAGGGTTAATTGGTAAGAGGATTAAGGTAATATTACTCAAAATGCAAAAAATAATACGCTTCTACATTGTCTAAGTAGGCGCCATCGAAGTCGGCGTCTATTATTTTTTTTATGTATGAGTCGTTATTGCCGAAAATAATATCCTGCCATTCTTTTTTCCAGAATTTAACCCATATTTCGTCTTCGTAGCCTTTATAGTTTTTTTTAAGCCAGCAGGGATGATGAAGTTTCCAGTCGTCCTGCCAGTAGTAGCGCCAGTTTTCGGCTGCGCCTATATTAATATATGACAATACCAGTCTGCGATTGCCGTTGGGCTTGGTTTTAAGGCGGTTCAGATCGGTGGTGTTAAGAATACTGTCGGCAAAAAAAAGGTCAATTATCATCACATCATAATTCGTAGCATCTGTTTCGGTTAGAAACTGCTCTTTAGAAGCATAAGATTCAGGGTTGATTAGGTAAAGGTAGTTTTGTGCCTGACTTAAAAAAGAAACAGGCAGGGTGTTGTCGTTAATGGCCGAATCAGGGAGGTTGGTGTAGCCTTGGTTGCCTGAAGTTCTGGGAAAGCATATAAAACCTTCTTCGTTAGCTTTCTGTACAAATGTAGGCACATCAGCAGCCAGTGCAATGTAATCCGATACCATGATTTTAAGTTTACTTTTGGCTTCGCGCAGTATGTCGAGGCGCCATGGGTCAATACTTTGTGTGCCTAGGTAGAAAATATCTTCTGACCCAATGCCGTTAATGGTATTTACATAATCTTCGTAAATACCGGCGCTTTTATCTGTTTCGTTGTAAATAAGTTCTTCTCCATTTTGAGGTATGATGATGAAATTGGGGTTGTAAGAACGGGCATAAGCAGCAATATCTTTAATAAACTGCTGCATCTTAACAGCAGCCTTTTCCGATTTTTTCTCTTTTGAACAGCTTGTGATAAAAATCAGGGCTATCAGAGGGTAAATGAGTCTTTTCATGAAAGGATTATAATATTTCAAAGTTACACTTTTTACTGCATGTATTTTTATTTTTTTTACTTTTACACATTTAAATCTCAAACGTGTTTGTCATTTATTCTGAAAAGGAGAGCCCCCGGCTGAGCTATGTGCTTCAGTATATATTTGGTGATTTGTGCGGTACAGAATTTTTATTGACGACTGATATAGATACCTATAAAAGCACAGAAGGATTAAAAATTAATTATTCTGAGCGGCGCATGTCGGGCGAGGAATTTTATATAGAAGCCTGCCCGTTTCTGTTCGATAACAATCTTAATCCGTGTAAGGTGGGTGTAGCAGATTTTGAAGGGACTAAAGCTCTTTTTCCGCAGAAGGAAACCACCGATTTCCCTTTCGATATATTCAGTGCTGTGTTTTATATGCTGAGTCGTTATGAGGAATACCAACCTTTTATTAAGGATACGCACGGGCGCTTTAAGCCTACCGAGAGTTTGGCCTATAAAAATGGTTTTCTTAATAAACCAGTGGTAAACATTTGGGTTAAGCATTTTTTTCGCAGAATAGAATTGAAGTATAATTGCGAACTGAAACTGAATACACCCCGGTACAGCTTTATCAATACTATTGATATTGATATAGCATATTCTTTTTCCCACAAAGGTTTTTACCGGAATTTTTTTGGATATGTGAGGTCATTGCTTTATGGGCGCTTTGATGAGATTTTGCAACGTACAAAAGTTTTAGGAGGTACTTTGAGTGACCCCTTCGACAGCTATGATTTTATTATCGATACTTTACAGAAATACAGGTTGAATACCGTATTTTTTGTCCATGTTGGCGATTATGGCATTTACGATAAAAATGTGCCCTATAAAAACAACAAGTTCCGTGATCTTATTAGGTACCTTGCCGATTATGCCGAAATCGGCATACATCCTTCGTATGAGTCCTCTAACCGTGAGGATAAGCTGCAGGAAGAAATTGAAAGATTGTCAGAAATAATTCGTAAGGATATCACCAAAAGCCGGCAACATTTTCTGCGCCTAAACTTTCCGCAAACGTACCGGCAATTGATAAACAACAAGATAAAGGAAGATTTTTCGCTTGGTTTTGCATCGGAAATTGGTTTCAGGGCTGGGGTGTGCACACCTTTCAGGTTTTTCGACCTCGACACCAACAAATCTACCACGCTGGTTATAAGGCCATTTTCTTTTATGGAAGGCACCCTTAAAGATTATATGAACAAGCGTATTGATGAATCTTTGGGGATTATTGAAAACCAGATACTTGAAGTGCGTAATGTGGGGGGAGAGTTTATCAGCCTTTGGCATAATGAGTCACTTGGAAATGACGGGCGCTGGGAAGGATGGAAAGAGGTGTATGAAAAAATGGTTCAATGGGCCGTATGATGCAGATAACTTATTTACAGAACAGTGATATTGATAAAGAAAAATGGGATGCCTGTATCCGCAATGCTCCTAACGGTAATGTCTATGCCTATTCGTGGTACCTTGATACGGTAAGTGCCGGATGGGATGCGCTTGTTGGAGATGATTACGATGCTGTGTTTCCGCTAACCAAACGAAAAAAATGGGGCGTTCAATATTTGTGTCAGCCACCATTTAGCCAGCAGCTTGGTCTATTTGCCAAGAGTTTTATTTCATCTGAGTTGCAAGATTTGTTTATAACGCGTATTCCTGCGCATTTCAGGCTGATAGAAATAAACCTAAACAAATATCATAAACAGTTGCAGGGAAATAATACCCTCATGACCAGTGATACCTACGAGTTGGATCTCATTTATCCCTATGAGGAACTCAGAAAATTATATGTAGAAAACACAAGCAGAAATATTAAAAAATCGGCTGCCAAAGGTATTTATGTGTCGCCACATTTAAGGCCTGAATTTATGATAGAGCTTTTCAAAAATAACAGAGGAAAGCATATTAACACGCTATCGGAGAAAGATTATAAAATGCTGTTGCAATTAATATATAAGAGTTTGAACAATAAAACTGGAGAGATACTTGGGGTTTTTGACGAACACAACGAATTGTGTGCAGCGGCATTTTTTGTGCAGGCCAACGGCAAGGTGGTTTTTTTATTTTCTGCCCTCAGTCCTGTCGGGCGCGAATGCAGTGCCATGTTTTTTCTTATAGACCATTTTATTCGCAGTCATGCGGGTAAACCTCTGGTGCTTGACTTTGAGGGTTCGAATAACCCTGAGCTTGCTCGTTTTTATGCCGGTTTCGGTGCAAAAAAAAACAGGTATTTTCAGTTACATCAAAATAATTTACCTTATTTTGTAAAGCAAATACACAGCCTTTACAAAATTATAAAAAGTCGAAACTTTTAAATTCACAGCGTTATGATACATAACTTAGGTGCTGCCAACTCTTTATTTAATCAATTCATTTCTGAGCTCAGGGACGAACAGATACAAAAGGACAGTATGCGATTTCGCAGAAACATGGAACGTGTGGGCGAAATTTTTGCCTATGAAATAAGCAAACACCTCGCATGGGAGCAGAAGGAAGTGACCACGCCACTTGGTACACTTGAAGTTTCCATACTAAAGAATCAGCCGGTAATAGCCAGCATTTTACGTGCAGGCCTGCCTGTACATCATGGTTTTCTGAACTATTTCGACAGGGCGGAAAATGCTTTTGTGTCGGCCTATCGTAAGCCATCCCGCATAGGGTTGTTCGAGATACAAATAGAATATACTTCAAGCCCTGATTTGACGGGCAAGACACTTATACTTTGCGACCCCATGTTAGCTACGGGCTCTTCTATGGTACTCACCTATAAAGAGCTTGTAACGAGAAGCCGGCCAGACCATACGCATATTGTGGCTGTGCTGGCCAGTGTTCAGGGCGTTGAATATGTTAAAAGGCATCTCGACCCAGCACATTACACCTTGTGGGTGGGTGCTATAGATGAAGAGCTTACGGCAGAAGCCTACATCGTTCCCGGTCTTGGTGATGCCGGCGATCTGGCCTTCGGGACAAAAATGTAATGTTTTGATATGGCCAAAAAATTACATAAAAGCGCGCTTACTGTTAATAAGGGCATAGAGCAGCCGCCGTCGGTTAATGAATCTTACCTGAATAAAATCTCCAAAAGGATACTCAGAACAGAGACTCCGGGTTTTTATGCGGAAGGCATTTTAAAGGGCAGTATAACTCACCTGAGCCGTGCCATTACGCTTGTTGAGTCAACACTGCCCATGCATCAGGATATCGCCCGGCAAATTATTGAAGGGTGTATGCCCCATACCGGAAATTCGCTTCGCATAGGTATAACCGGCGTGCCCGGTGTGGGGAAAAGTACCTTTATTGAGGCCATGGGCAAATATATTACTTCTCGTGGTGAGAAGCTGGCTGTACTGGCTGTGGATCCGAGCAGCGAGAGATCGAAGGGCAGTATTCTGGGAGATAAAACGCGTATGGAAAAACTGGCCGTTGACCCCTTATGTTTTATAAGACCCTCTCCTTCGGCAGGTACACTGGGAGGCGTGGCCCGCAAAACAATGGAGACCGCCCTACTATGCGAGGCAGCGGGCTATCGTATTATATTTATCGAAACTGTTGGCGTGGGGCAGTCGGAGACAACCGTCAGGAACATGGTTGATTTTTTTCTTCTTCTTATGTTACCCGGAGCAGGGGATGAGTTGCAAGGCATTAAACGAGGCATTATGGAGATGGCCGATATGCTGGTAGTAAATAAAGCCGATGGAGACAACCTGAACAGAGCGTTGGTAGCCAAAAACGAATATCAGAATGCCTTGCGGTTATACCCGCGACCGGAATCGGGTTGGCTTCCCCAGGTTGAAATCTGTTCAGCTAAAACAGGTTATGGTATTGAAGATGTCTGGCAGCTTATTAAAGATTACAAAAATTTTACAGTAGAAAATCAATTTTTTGAAAAAAACCGCCGGAAACAGTACGTGAATGCCTTGCATGAAACCATTAAACAAGAGCTTATTAACCAGTTCTATAATCATGAAGGCATGGTTAATATGTTAAAAAAACACGAGCTGTTATTGCAGGCAGAAAAGGAAACCCCTTATGAGGCGGCAACGAAAATTCTTGAAGCCTTTTATGCTGATGTAACCAAATAAAGATATTTTTCGTTAAAAAACAGATTTCAATGAGTTTTTTTATTATATTTGAAGATTGAATCCTTCTGTTTAAATTTAAAAGTAATACAATGAAAATCAATACATTGCTTACAAAAGTTGTTTTTTCCCTTTATATAGTGCTGACATTTCTGGCCTGTAAGGAAAAAGAAA
>JAKIYU010000082.1 GCA_022708385.1 Bacteroidota bacterium
GCCCGAGCGGGCCACCACTGTTTTGGCTGCGTTCAGCAGTTGTTGTATTTTTTCGGAGGGCAGGTGGGCATATATTTTAATACGGGCATCTGCCTGTGGGCGCTCTTCATTTCCGGGAAGCCCTCTCAAAATGACTATTGAAAGGTCTGTGCCTTTAACTGCCGATAAGATAATGTTTTCGAACAGGCTGCGCTGGGGCTCAGGACCGGAGATAAGGAACAGTATGTCGCAACTTTCTGTTGTTGTGCCTTTCATGGCTGGGTTAAACCGCGACAGCGGGCCAATAAAGCTTATCTTAGGACTTATGCTGAATTTATGCGACAGGTCTCCCGAAAGGTTGGGCGTCCCCGCGTAATCCGGCACCCATACCTCGTCAAAACGGCGTATCATAATCAGAATAAGCCTGTGAACCAGGGGCTCAAGAAAACGAAGTCTGCCGGGCATCTTCAGCATCAGCTGGTGGGTCATAAAGATATTGTAGGTGTCTCTGTTCCATAGCCCGTAACGGTTGTCGGACAGAACAATACTTATTTCCCTGGCTTTTACGATGTTTTTTAATTGCCGGTGTTCCTTTCGGATAGCCCTGAGAATGCGGGGAATCTGCAGGAACATACGCAGGAACATATTTTTGCCTGAGCCCGGATAGGCAATGTTATAGCCGTTCAGGTTTATACATTCAAGATGCGGGAAGGCTTTCTGTAAAAAAGTTAAGGCATGCCCGTCCGATGCCAGAATCACATGAAACCCCTTTTCCTGAAGCAATTTTATCAGCGGCACACAGCGTGCAGCATGACCCAATCCCCAGTTAAGGGGCGCCACCAGGATATTGATTTTTTTTTCAGACAATGTTATTCTTTTTCTTTTTAACTTGTGCTTCTTGCCCTATTGAGCGACTTGTAGTGAGCCTGTCGATCGAAGCGAAATATCTCATTTGCAGATTTATAGATTCTTCACTTCGTTCAGAATGACACTTAGCATAAAGTTAGTTTTAGTTTTACTTTTACATAGAGATAAATCATCTTTCACCTTGCCACCACCAAGAGGTGAAGTCAAAAATTTTGATTTCACCTGGTTCCATTCTTTTTGATTAAGCTCAAGAATATAGCCTTGAGGAAACTTTTTGGGATTATTTTTAACAGCTTGATTGATTTCTCTTGTAGCAACTGAATAGAGCTCTGCTACATCACTGTCTAATAAAACCTTTTGGTTTCTTATTTCAATAATTTTACTTTCTACATCTTCAAGTCGTACGAGTGCTGTCATGGGGTTTTGCTGTTAGCAAGGTCTTGTTTATTATAGGGATTTTACAAAAACAAATATACTATATTTATAGGATAAGATTGATTTTTACTTGTTTCATAACATATTATCCAGTAAAAACTCATAATCCTCCCTGCTGAGGGTATGGCAGGAGCCACTCACTTTATTCACTGTGAACTGCTGCAGGATTTCAGCCCTGTTAAACGCACCTGTCAGTTCCGACAGCTTAACGGGTGTGCCTGTGGCTTTAAAGAAATTGATGAAGCCGTTTACGGTGCTTTCAACATCGGATACGTCAAATAAGTCCTTCCCAAGTTTGTTTATTTTATCCGGGATTCGGGAGGCTTGCAGTCTAAGCCAGGAGGGCAGCGCTATGGAAAGTGAAGCCCCGTGCGGAATGTCGTACAGCAGCGATAATTCGTGCCCTATATTGTGAACACCCCAGTCGCCGTAGGATTTGCCGTAAAAGGTAGTGCCGTTAAGGCCCAGCGTCGAAGCGAGCATGATATCGGCCCGGAGATCATAGTTGTTAAGGTCGCTGAGCAGCATCTGCCCTTTGTGCATACATTCTTTTATTATAGCGGTTGCAATCCTGTCGCTCAGGTCGCAATCGCCTTTGCCGAAATAAGCTTCGAGGCTGTGTACAATAACGTCGGTGATGCCATAAGAGGTGTAGTTGTAAGGCACCGATAGGGTATAAGAGGGGTCGAGAAAGGAATAGCGTGGATACATTAGCGGGTGGCCGTACCCGATTTTCTGCCTGGTCTTATCGTTCTGAATAACGGCATAGGGGTTCATCTCGCTGCCTGTGGCAGCCATGGTAAGCACGCACAACAAAGGCAGAGATGCCGAAGGTTTCCGTGTATCGCTGATGAAATCCCAGGAAGAGTGGTTGGCTTTTGCGGTAAGCGATATAACCTTGGCTGAATCAATCACACTGCCCCCGCCCACGGCAATCACAGCATCGGCATGCACTTCCCGGGCAAGGGCTGCGGCAGCGTCCACATCTTCGTACACAGGGTTGGATTTGATGCCGCTGTATTCGGTTACTGTTATCCCCTGCGCCTTAAGGCTTTCTGTAACGGCTGCATAGGCGCCATTTTTCAATACGGAACCTTTGCCGTACACAAGCAAAACGCGGGAACCAAATTCCAAAGCTTTCTTACCAATGTTCTGCGCCACATCTTTGCCGAATATCAGGCAGGTGGGATTATATACTTTAAAATTATCCATAGCGATTATATTTTTACAAATATAATAAAAAAGCAGGAAAGATTGCTCCATCCTGCTTGCCGGTAAATTCTTTTAGTTCAACCAGGTGCTCAGGCTGAAAGCCTGAAATTATTTCAACCCGAAGCAAAGCTTCGGGAAATAAAAAGATGTAATTTCGCTCTGAAAGAGCAGCTTAATTTGCCCTTACAGGGCGACTTGTTTAGTTTTATGTTTGTTCCTGAGGCTTCGCCTCAGGTTGAAGTAATTCAGTCTTTCAGACTGAATTTATACCATACACCAGTGTGTCTTTTCCTGACTTGTACCTCTTTAAAACGTTCAATAATTTTCTTGCACAATATCAATATATTAGAATAAAATCAATCATTTTTTACCACACTAAGGCAAGAGGGCTAATACAAATTATTTAAGTTATTTTTACTTTTTGTCTGCCACACAAAAAGTAACAAAAAGGTCACCGTGAAGAAAAATTTGCTGTATGTAACGCTCCATTTTAAACCGCTGTATCCAAGCGTTCAGGGGCAAAACATTTCGCTTAATTAAAATTTGGTGCAGCCCCTTCTCTCGTGGATACTTACGCGAGGCCCTCTCTTTTAAAATCTCGCTACATACAACGCAAATTTTCCTTAGCGGGGTCCTGCCACCCCACAGGGCAGATGGGTCTATGATAAGGCACTGCACCATGCAAAGGGCATTAACGGATGTGTGGGTTGGCCCGGCAAAACAACGGGCCAGGGTAGGCGTGAATACCGGAATGCATTACAATGCGGCAAGGGCGTTTACGTTTCAATAAAAATTGAATACATTATGGCATGTGTGTAGGCGATTTTTATTGACTACCTTGCCTGCATTGTTTGCATTGCGGTAGAGCGGGTGGAAGCAGTTCCATTGAGCGGTGTCGAAATGTTGTTTTGCCTTGCCTTTTGGCCTTTTTGGCTAAGGCAAAAGTGGCGAAAAAAATAATTTATTATCAATATCTCCACCGCACTAAAAAGGACATGTCGGGAGGCGCCTTATTTAGTTTTATATTTGTTCCTGAGGCGAAGCCTCAGGTTGAAGTAGAGACTGTCTCAAAAGTTTGCAAAGTACTGTTTTTATAAATTTTTAATTTGGCCATCTTTGCCCCCAGACCCCCTAAAGGTGGCTTCTCAGCGCACAATAGGAAGACTCCCTTCAGGGAATTTAAGGGTGTGGGCGGGAAAAATTAAAGAAATTTAAGATAATTTTACATTTGAGACAGCCTCTTATACTATGCACCTGTGTGCCTTTTAAAACCAAACCGCCAACAAGATAATGAAAAAAAAAGCAGGAAAGATTGCTCTATCCTGCTTGCCCTTTTGTTTGCAAAGGGTATGTGGGGTGTTTGCTTACCAGCCCAAGATTCTGAGACCCACTGTAAAGGGATACAGCTCGGGATTTTCCCCGCTCTTGAACAGGGGTGTCAGGGAGTAATTGGCAAAAAGGTTGACTATGCCGAACCCGATTCTGACTGTGGCTTCAGCCCTGAAAGGATGCAGGTTAAAATCATCGTAAGTCTTGTCCTTGTTTTTCGAGCCGTTGTCTTCATAGACCTGTTTGGTGTGGGTACCAATCCTCAGGTTGCCAATGACACCGGCACCGAAGTGGAACTGGTTCTTTTTTCCTGTGTTAACCTCAAGAATCAGGGGTACCGAAAGATAACTTACGGTTAGCTTATTCTTTGTAAAATTGTGCATAGTATCTACCACAGCCATTACATCAGGCACTTTGGGCGTCAGCACTGTATTGGTCAGGAAGCGGTAGTTGTTGCAGGTAAGGCCGATACCTGAAAGGATGCCGAAATGGTCCTGGTAAAGTTTGAAGTTCTGTTCGTACAAATTGATGCCCACACTAATTGATTTGCTGGTTTTGAGGTCAAGAAAGTTGTATGCCATAGGCACTTCCATTTTGTGGTAACGGTTAAGATAATTATTAACACCCAGCTCAACACCACCCCAGTGGCCGTTGAATTTTTCCTTTTTCTTTTTCTTGCCATCATCTTGTTTATTCAAAATATGAACTTCTTTCTTGCCAAGATTAAATTTTGTGGTATCGGATATCTCAGCAAGGTCCTTTTCTACTTCTTCCATATCCTTTTCAATTTCTTTGGCCATGCCATCTATATCCCTGTCTGTTTGTGATTTTACTACAACTTTACCATTTCCTTTTTTTACTGTGCCAAGGCCGGTAGTGGTTACCTTTAACGAAGCTGGATCTTGTTTGTAGAGAATAGTGCCCAGGCCGCTGATGTCGCCCGACAGTTCGTTCTTAACATTAACCTGCGCAGAACCGGCTCCGGAAAGGTCAACGTCGGTGTTTTCCGTAGCCAAGTCGTAAGCCTTTATGGAGGCAGCTCCTTTGATACGGATATTGTGCTTTTTGGCCGAACCGGTGTATTTGATGGCCGCTGCACCGTCAACAAGAGTGTTGAGCTCGTCGGCTTCGAGGTCGAGTTTTACCGAAGCAGCATCAGAAGCAATTAGCTTAAGAGTGCCGCATTTTATTATACCAGTACTTTTAAGTCCTGAGGCGCCCTTCAGCTTAATATCTTCCAGCTTACCTACTACAATGTCGATATGCTCCAGTAAAGCGGCATCATTACCCAGCTTGATGATCAAAGTACTGTCCTTTACCTCAGGCTTGTATGAAGCCACCACAGCGCTGTCGCCTTCAACTATTACAAGGGACTTTTCACCCTGGCTGATTCCCACGCTCATGTTGTCGTGAATTTCTATGGTCTTAAAAGGAAGTGTTTCTTTCTTAACTCTTACATTTTGAGCCCATAATGCCGATATAAAGAAAAAACCAATGCATGCAGTTAATACATATTTCCCCTTTGTTTTCATTTTCTTTCTGTTTTTAAATGTTTAACATCCGTTGTCAATCTTATGACGTCTGAAAAAACCAATTAGTTACAGGAGGGTTATTTATTTTTTTTCTATGGTTTTGGAATTGGAATATATCACATTACCGCCGAGGGCAAAGTCTGTCTTTACGGTTTTGTCGCTCCGGGTGCGTTTTATATCAATAATATCGGTGTTGGCTAGTTTGTTGATGCCGTAAGTGCCAATATCTACAATCTGCCAGACATCCATTTTCTTTTCTTCAGTGCTGTTATTGTTCAGTAATTTATCAGCAGCATATTTAAGAAAACTCTCCCTTGGTTTTTCGGGCATGATGTCGGCGTAGGTTGCTTCTTCCACATCATATTCAGATGCTTTAATATAACTGTATAAGCTGCTGTACTCTTCCCTCACATCGCTGATATTGTTCAATTCCTGTGCGGATGCAAGAGAAACAGGCCCTTTAACATTCATTTTCTGATAGGTGTTGGTCTCCCTAATAAAAACATCCGATTTGAATTTTCTGTTATTTATTTTAATATCCTGGATTTGAATGGTGTCTTTAGGCTTGGTTTCAGCTGTCCTGTTAAAAAGCCCGGCTTGCAGGAAATTGTCTTTTGGGTTCATTTTCAGCCCATATTTGTTGCCTTTGTTATCGTTGAGAAAAACATTCAGTATGAGTAATACACAGGCTGCTGCAGCAATGGCAGAGTACCAGAAATAATTGATACGGCGCACTTTCGGAACCACTTTCTTCTTTAATGTATTCTTGCCTTCAAAAACAATATTCATTTCGGGTTCCAGTATGCTTTTCTTATAAAGTTCGAGGTCTTTTTTATACGAAGGATTCACTTCAAGCCATGCCATGAGCCGTTCAGTATCAAAGGCACTGAGTTCCTTTTCGATATAAGCAATAAGAAATTCCTGTATGTTGCTTTCGCTGATGTTTTGTTTGTCGCCCACCGACTTCTTAAGAAAACTTTTGTCTTCCAGTGTAATGTTTTTTGAAGGTGGCATCTGGAACTGTCCGTAGGCAAAAAATTCATCCTCAAGGGCAGGATGTTCTTTGAGGAAAGCCATCAGCATGTCTATTTCTTCTGGCTTCAGGGAACCGTCGTAATAGTTGACAAAGTACAGTTCATAATTGCTTGTGTTGATGCTCATGGTTTACATTATTAAATAACTTTTTCGAGCGGACCTATATAATTCTTAATAAATAGACGCGCCCTGAAAATATATACTTTTACCTGCGATTCACTCAGGTTGGTTATCTCACCAATTTCTTCGTACGAATACCCTTCATAATCTCTCAGCAGCAGCACATCTTTCTGAATCTGGGGCAGGCGATTCATGGCTTCATCGAGAATTTCTTTTAGCCCGTTATATTCGCTTTTATACCCTTGTGTGTAGGGTTCCACCTCTTCAAAATCTGCATTTTTCTTTTCTTTTCTTATCAGGTCAATCATGGTGTGATAAGCCGTTGTGAATAAATATGACCTTGATTTGTCATCAGAAATCTCATCCACTTTTATCCACATTTTCTCAAAAGCATCCTGTACAATATCCTTGGCCTTATCCTTATCCTTAATGTTTTTTAGGATGAAGCGGTACACATTGTCAGCATGTTTATCCACGCAAAGATTGTATTCTGCTGCGGTCATATTTTCATTTTGGTAAGTTTGTGACGCCCATGATTATGTAAAAGTTACAGCGAATTTATAAAAATATTATCCCATCCATTGCCAGGCAGGAATAAGTTTAACTGTTTTTTTGCCCGTTTTTATTATGTCCTGCTGATCAGTTGTGATAATTAATCCTTCATTAAGATTGAGTTTATCCATGGCTTCCAAGAGGCCTTCCACTTCCCGCTGTTCATTGTCTGGGTCTAAATGCCAGGTAACCTGAATGGCTTCAAAACCGGTGTTTATTTCCCTGCAAATAAAATCACATTCCCTTTTTCCTTTATAATAATACAATTCTTTCCCTTTTCTTTTCAGTTCAAGAAAAACGGCATTTTCCAATAACCTCCCGTAGTCTGGAGAAAATGAAGCTGTTGAAAAATGGACCAGCCCGGTATCTATGGCATAAACTTTACGCGGGTTTCTTGCCTGCACCTTCAGCGATGTATCGTAAAGGGGTATGTAAAAAAGAAGATAGACATCAGTCAAATAATTGAGAAACTCCATTACGGAAGTAGCTGAACCAATTTCAAAAACATTTTTCAGTTTAAGATATGAAACAGGTTTGCCGGTATTGCTCAAAAGAAATTGAACAACCCTGTTGTAAACAGCACTGTTCCTAAGGTTATACCTGGCGAAAATATCCCGTATGAGAATGTCCGATACCAGTGTGGAAAACATTTCCTTTTTCCCTGTTTCGAGATAACCGGGAAACCCTCCGTTATGTAAATAGGCATTGAAAGAATCCAGTCCTTTTTTCAATTTTGTATAGGACAGATACTCCCTGTATGAAAATGGAAACACTTGGTAATCAAGATGACGGCCTGTCAGTTTTGTTCCCAACTCCCTGCTCAGTAATTTTGCATTGGAACCGGTAATGACTATTGTTTTTTTTCTGTCAATGGCATCTCTTACATATCTTTCCCATCCATCAACATTCTGTATTTCATCAAAAAAGAGGAGCTGGTTGTTGCCGTTCAATTCAAAGAAGAGTTTTTCAATGGTGTGGAAATCATTAACTGCAAACCCTGCAGTACGGCTGTCTTCAAAATTAAAATAGTTGGTGGAACCGTGGTATTCCATTAACTGCCTCAGTAAAGTGCTTTTACCTGACCTTCTGACTCCTGTAAGGATATAGGCAAACGAAGGCAGTGACGTAAGCTGCGAAAACTGCTCCCTTTTAATTTCATTGGGCCCTGCAACAAGCCACTCCTGTTGCGAAACGACAATAGATTTTAATACATCTTTAAGCATATCTTATTTTACTAACGTAAGTTAATTTACATTACAAAAGTACAATAATTTACATTTATAACGTAAAATATATAAAAAGTTTTGCTTTTTCGCTATTTGTCAAGTTTCAGTACGGCCATAAAAGCCGATTGCGGTATTTCAACATTGCCTACCTGGCGCATGCGTTTTTTGCCTTGCTTTTGTTTTTCGAGCAGTTTGCGTTTACGTGTGATGTCGCCGCCGTAGCACTTGGCCGTGACGTCCTTGCGCACGGCTTTGACAGTTTCGCGGGCAATGATTTTAGCGCCTATGCTGGCCTGTATGGCAATGTCGAATTGTTGTCGGGGTATGAGCTGCCGTAGTTTTTCGCAAATTTTACGCCCGAAGCTGTAAGCATGGTCCTTATGTATCAGGGCAGAGAGGGCATCGACTGTTTCGCTGTTGAGCATGATGTCGAGTTTGACAAGGTCCGACTCGCGGTATTCGAGCGGATGGTAATCGAAGGAGGCGTAGCCCTTCGAAATGGTTTTAAGGCGGTCGTAAAAGTCGAATACGATTTCGGCCAGGGGCATCTCAAATGTAAGTTCTACCCTGTCGGTGGTCAGGTAAATCTGGTTCTTTATGAGGCCGCGTTTGTCAATGCAGAGGGAGAGTATAGGGCCGACAAACTCTGACTTTGTAATGATTTGTGCCACGATGTAAGGTTCTTCGATGTAATCAAGCACATTCATCGAAGGCATATCCGAGGGGTTATTTACCACCTTCATTTCTTTTTTGGTGGTATAGGCTCTGTACGACACATTGGGTACAGTCGTTATAACCGTCATGTCGAATTCTCTTTCGAGGCGCTCCTGTACAATTTCCATGTGGAGCATTCCCAGAAAGCCGCAACGGAAGCCAAATCCCAGAGCAGCTGAGGATTCGGGCTGGAAGGTGAGGGCGGCATCGTTGAGTTGCAGTTTTTCCATGGCGGTACGCAGTTCTTCAAATTCATCGGTATCGACAGGATAGATGCCCGCAAACACCATAGGTTTGACATCGGCAAAGCCCACAATAGCTTCGGAGCAGGGTGTGGCTACATGAGTGATGGTGTCGCCCACTTTCACTTCGCGGGCGTCCTTAATACCCGAAATGATATAGCCCACATTGCCGGCGGATATGGTTCCGGTGGGTTTCAGGTCGAGTTTCAGTACACCGGTTTCTTCGGCAAAATATTCTTTTTTTGTATTCCAGAACTTGACTCTGTCGCCCTTGTTGATGGTGCCGTTAATTACCCGGAAGTAGGCAATGATACCTCTGTAGGAATTGAACACGGAGTCGAATATCAGGGCTTGCAGG
>JAKIYU010000083.1 GCA_022708385.1 Bacteroidota bacterium
AACCAAATATTGATGCCATGAGCTCGTGAATGAAATTTTTAAAATTTCTATCTGTTAATTGTTTTTATATAATTGATTATTAATGTTATAACTAAATTATTTTCGAATGAAATTTTTCATTACCGCAGCTCTGACTATATTAGTCACAATAAATTATGCAGGTGTTTGGACAGTTGGTCCGACACAAACGTACACTCTACCTAGTCAGGTTAAAAACCTGGTACAAGATGGGGATACTATTTACATCGAAGGTGGTGTTTACTCCAATGACGCTACCAAATGGACAAAGAACGATTTAAAAATTATTGGTTTGGGAACCGGTAATAACCGCACGGTACTACAATACACTGGTGATATCCCAAACGGTAAAGGCATATTTGTTTTCGAAACCCCTGGCTTAAGTGACAATCCCTATATTGAAAACATTGTATTCGACGGGGCACAAGTATCCGATGCCAATGGCGCCAACGGTGCTGGGATTCGTTTTCAGGCCAACAATTTAACCGTAAAGAATTGCAAATTTATGAATTGTCAGAATGGTATTCTCGAGGGCAACGGAAGCGTCACTACGAGCAATGTGGTTATTCTCGATTCGGAATTTTATAATAATGGCTACCAGTTGCAGAACGACCCGAACTTTTCGGGTTACGAACACCATATTTATATCAGCGCAAGCGCCGACACTCTTATAGTAATGAATTGTTATTTTCACCACCCGCGCGGCCAGGGCAATTCGCTTAAAACAAGGGCACAGCGAAGTTTTATCCTTTACAATATGATAGATGAGGGAACAGGTTACGGAAGCTATGAACTGAATATAGCACAGGGTGGTCTGAATATCATTATGGGCAATGTCATTATACAAGGCCCCGCAGGGGCCAACCATGGCATTGTGGGTTACGATGCGGTTACCAATGTACTCGAAGATTTTTATTTTGTAAACAATACCGTTATTAACCAGTTTGCAGGGAATAACAAATACTTTAACATAGCGCCTTCCACAGGAATAAACACCTTTAAGATTTACAACAATATTTTTGCCTCTGTACCCGGCGCTTCCAATATCTTATTCAACAGCAATGTGCCTTCAGTAACAGACACATCGCATAATGTTTTCTTTGCAGATTATCTTACGTCCGGTTTTTTAAACCCGTCAGGGAACGATTACACGCTGACAGCCACTGCAACAGCCCTTATAGATATGGGAATAAACGCAGGCACAACCAACACATCTTTCTCGTTGACACCAGTGAGTATGTATCAGTCTTTCGATTTACCCTTGCTTAACCGTTCTATTACAGGGGCCAACATTGACATCGGAGCCTATGAATATCCATGCGTTACAGGAATTAATCACAGGACTTTAGAAAATAAATTGAGTATTTATCCTAATCCTGCAAATGGTGTAATTAAATGGTCGCTGGAGGGAATAAATAGGGCAAAAAAATGCATCTTAAATGTTTATAATGGCTATGGACAGCTCGTATTTTCTGCAGCACTCTCCGAATTAAATAATCATCAAGAACTGGATCTTACAGGCCTTCCCCCTGGTCTGTACACACTAAGAATCCATAATGATGAGGATGTTTTTTCGGGCAAATTTATAGTGCAATAATTCTTTTCCCCCTTTCGTTTTTAAATTATGAAAACGAAAACAACCCGGTTTATCGCCATTATTTATATTTTCCTATGCGTTTTTACTGCTTACGGGCAGGAAATAAAAGAAAATAGATTGTATGGAAGAAAAAAGACATAAGGCTTAAATCCGACAATGATGCCGGTATTATGTATTATGTGTTTGACACCGATTCGCTGCTGGGGCTGAATATTGATAAAACACTGCAAGCCCGCTGCGAAGATAACGGCCCCCTGGTAAAAGTTAAAGGCTTTGGCCCCGCTGAAATATATCTGACCTATCCCAACGAAATGTACCTTTAGAAAGGGTTGAAGGTAGGAAAATCAAAAACTAAATATTCTCTGGTAAAAATAGCCGCTGATAAAAAACCTGTACTGACCATTACTGCCGAAAAAATGGCTGTGTTTATATGGCCTCAGGCCCGCTGCTCGAGCTTAAGTATATAAAAAAGAAAGACATGTATGTGGTAAGCAAAAAGTATTTCAGAAAACTTGATATCAATAAAGAATTTTCCACCAGATATACCGAAAATTTTATATGTGGGGCGGCTTCGCGTTGGGATAGGTAATACCCCATTGAATTTTCAATTTGACAAACAAATAATTACTTTTGTGTATAAGTAATAACCTGTTTGTTTATGGATAAAGATATTTTAAACTGGCTTCTGGAGCCGGAAAACCCTTCGGTAAGATATTTCACACTGACGAAACTGCTTTGCAAATCTGAGGATGAGGCCGATGTGGCAGAGGCAAAACATAAGATAATGACCACCGGCATTGTACCCAACAATCTTCGCCTTTTTTACCGCAAAGGGCGCAATGTAAGTTGTCGATATACAATGTTTAACTCTGAACTCCGAACTTTAAGTACTTCAAACTTCACACTTCAAACTCCAAACTTTAAGTACTTCAAACTTTAAGTACTTTAGGTGGTCGCTGAGCGAACGAAGTGAGTCGAAGTGCACTTTAGTTCACTCCACACTTTCTTTATCGTATCAACCTATATCTCTTCCCCGGCAATGCACTTATCAGCCCTTTAAATTCGAGTTCGAGCAATAGGGCGGCCGTTTTGCTGACTGGCAGCTTGCTTTTATATGTAATATCATCAATAGCAATGGTATCGGCTTCTTTGAGTATATTAACCAGCATTTCTTCCTGTTCGGTTAATACCGGAAATATTTGCTGCTGTCTGTTTTCCTTTTTTGCCTCATTAAGCTCCCATCCCAAACAATAGGCTACGTCGGCTGCCGATTCAATAAGAGCAGCTTTATTAAGCTTGATAAGTTTATTACAGCCCGTCGAATATTTTCTTCCCAAATTGCCCGGAACAGCCATAACGTCTCTGTTGTACGACAAAGCAATCTCGGCTGTTATAAGCGCCCCTCCTCTTTCGGCTGCTTCAACAACAATAACCGCATCGGACATGCCTGCAATTATACGGTTACGTTGCGGAAAATTCTCCCTGTCGGGTTTTGTGCCACTCATAAATTCAGTAAGCAAGCCCCCCGCCTGTTGCACCATCTTTTCGGCCAGGCCCCTGTTTTCGGCCGGATAAATATTATCCAGGCCATGTCCCAATACGCCTATGGTACTCAATTTATTATCCAGGGCCGCTTTATGCGCTACCGTATCAATGCCGTAAGCCAACCCGCTGACTATCATTGCATTATATGGAACAAGTCCGGCGGCCAGTGTTTTACACATATTTTTTCCGTATTCCGTTGCCGAACGGGTGCCTACAATACTTATGATCCGTGGTTGGTTTATTTCTGCCTGACCTTTATAATACAGCATTACCGGCCCGTCGTCGCAATATTTCAGCTTTCGGGGATAGGCTTCATCGAGATAAAACAGGGCCTTGACCCCTTCCTGCTCAATAAAATTTATTTCCTGTTCCGCCCTTGCAATTACCTTTTGCGAAATTATTTCATTAACAATGGCCTGGCCAATACCCGGTATTTTCAACAAGGCTTTTTTGGTTTCCTTAAACACAGCTTCCACGCCCCCGCAGTAGGCAATTAGCTTTTTCGCTCTTACATCCCCGATACCGGGAATCAACCCTATGCCTATTTGATACAGCAGCATGCTTTGGAATTTTTAACAAAACTAATCCAAAAAAAGATATAACTTTGCTTTTTTTTACTAACTAATAAAGCACGTATGAAATATATTTTTACGCTGTTTTCTTTTTTGGCTCTTTATTACATTTCAACAACTCAAAATGCCACACTATCGGGCACTGTAACCGACTTTAAAACCAAAGAAACGCTGGTGGGTGTCAACATTATTATTAACACCACTAAAGGTGTAACCACTAACGAAAATGGTTTTTACACCATTGAGCTTGAACCGGGCGATTATTCGGTTGACTTTAAATTTATCGGTTATGGCGAACAAAAGAAAAAAATTAAGCTAAAGGCTAACGAAAAACTTGTACTTAATGTTAAAATGGAAGACGAATCAAAGCTGCTCGACGAAGTGGTGGTGAGCGCCGGCCGTTTTGAACAAAAGTTATCGGATGTTACCGTGTCGATGGAAGTTATTAAGGCCACCATGATTGAGAACACCAACACACAAAACATAGAAACGGTGGTTCAGCAAGTCCCGGGTGTGATGATAATGGATGAGCAGGCCAGCATACGTGGCGGCAGCAGCTACAGCTATGGTGCGGGCAGCAGGGTGCTTATGCTGGTGGACGACCTCCCTATGATAGCAGGCGCTTCGGGCGATGTAAAATGGAACTTTGCCCCGGTAGAAAATATTGAACAGATTGAGGTGATTAAAGGGGCTTCTTCGGCTTTGTACGGCTCTTCGGCTCTTAACGGTGTTATTAATGTACGCACCAAATTCCCCAAAATAACCCCTGAAACAAAACTTATTTTTTCTTCGGGTATTTATGGCGACCCTAAACGTACATACGCCAAGCCATGGGGCAATGTGCAGCCCATCTTTACAGGCACACAGTTTTTTCATTCGCACATGTTCGGCAATTTCGACCTCGTAGTGGGTGGTAACGTATATGCCGACAACGGATACAGGCAGGGTGATAACGAACAACGTGCACGTCTAAATTTTAACACACGTTGGCGCAGCAAAAAAGTTGAAGGTCTTACTTATGGCCTTAACTGCAATTACATGAAGTGGGATGGCTCCAAATTTTTCCTGTGGGAAAACGGAGATACCGGAATATATAAAATTAACGGTTCTTACGACCATAAATTCTTTAATGCCCGCATGAATGTTGACCCCTATATTACCTACTACACACCAAGCGGTTACCGCCACAGCCTTCGCACCCGTTTCTTCAGAACCGAAAACGGTAACTCAACACAGCAATCGAGCGACGACAATTTCTATTTTGGCGAATATCAGTTCCAACGCCAATTCAATAATGAGCTTACCTGGACATCAGGGCTTACCGGTACGTTTATAGAATCTTTCGCCGAAATATACGGTTCAAAAAAACATTACGGTGCCAGTGGCGCTATCTATACCCAAGCCGATAAGAAATACAAAAAACTCAGCGTCTCTTTGGGGGCTCGTTGGGAAACATTCCGGCTTGAAGATGAACAAGCCAATTCGCAGCCCGTTTGCAGGGCAGGAATAAACTACGAGATATTCGATAAAACAAACATTCGGGCTTCCTTCGGACAGGGATTTCGTTACCCTGCCATAGCCGAAAAATACATCCAGACGTCTGTGTCGGCTATAAACCTATTCCCTAACGACACACTGAAACCTGAAAAGGGCTGGAGCGCCGAACTGGGCATTAAACGCAGCTTTAAACTGAGCAATTGGATGGCCTATTTCGATGTGGCCGGCTTCTGGACCGAATACCGCGACATGATTGAATTCTCTTTTGGCTACCACTTCCCCTATCAGGCCACATTCTATCCCCCCGATACCGTTTTTAAATATATCGGTTTTAAAGCCTACAACATCAGTAACGCTCAAATTACCGGCATTGATGTTTCGGTGGCAGGTCATGGCGAACTCTTCGGGCTTCCCACTTCACTAATGGCCGGATATACTTATACCAACCCGATAGATTTAAATATTAAAGAAGAAGATAAAGACCTTACCACTTCACGAAGCCGTATTCTTAAATACCGGTTCTATCACAGCGCCAAATTCGATTTCGACATAACATGGAAAGATATTACAATCGGATTTTCTGCCAATTATTTCAGCGCTATTATAAATATCGACAAAGTGTTTGAAGACTCCCTGCGGTTTCCTAATGGCAATCCCATTATTTATAACGGACAACCCATGTATATTTTGCCGGGTTTGAAAGAATATCGCGACAAAAACAATACAGGTAAAGTTACTTTCGATGCCCGCATTGGTGTCGATTTAACTAAAAATTCACGCCTTTCACTGGTGGTCAGAAATGTGCTGAACGAGGAGTATATGATACGACCAGGCGATATTCAACCTCCGCGTACTTTTGCACTGCAATATATGCTCAAACTTTGATATTAAAATTTTTTATGTTTTTTAAAAAAATAAATTACTGAATAACAATCATCCGTTTATGATCATTTAGCACGTTTTGCTATTTAATGTTAATCGTTAATTAATCAAACCGCCTATGAAAAAATGTTTATTCTTTTTTTTATTTCTTTATTCTGTTTTCTCTTTAACCGCGCAAACAGGCAATGTCTCCGGTACAGTAACCGATGCCGTTACCAAAGAAACACTGGTGGGTGTTAATATTGTTGTTGACCAAACAAAAGGCGTTGCCACCAACGAAAAAGGCTTCTATTCTATTGACCTTGAACCGGGAGAATATACCTTTGAATATAAATTTATAGGGTTTGCATCACAAAAAAGAAAAGTGCGCATTAAAAGCAACGACCGCCTTATAATAAATATTAAGATGGAAGAAGAATCAAAAATTCTTAACGAAGTGGTGGTCAGCGCCGGAAAGTTTGAACAGAAATTATCGGACGTTACTGTATCGATGGACATTATTAAAGCCTCTATGATAGAAAACACCAATACCCTGTCTTTACAAACAGCTATACAACAGGTCCCCAGCGTAATGATAATGGAAGACCAGGTAAGCATACGCGGGGGAAGCAGTTACAGTTACGGCGCCGGAAGCCGTGTGCTCTTTCTGGTTGACGACCTACCTATGCTTGATGGCGTCTCTGGAGATATAAAATGGGCGTTGGCCCCTATCGAAAATATTGAACAGGTCGAAGTTATTAAAGGGGCTTCTTCGGCGCTTTATGGCTCTTCGGCGCTTAATGGCGTTATAAATTTAAGAACCAAATACCCAAAAATTAAGCCCGAAACAAAATTATTATTTTCTTCAGGCATTTACGGCAACCCCAAGCGCGAAGAAATAAAATGGTGGGGCAACACACAACCCATATACACAGGCGCCCAATTGTTGCATTCGCGTATGATAGGCAATTTCGATATCGTTTTCGGTGGCAGCCTGTACCTCAACAACGGCTATCGTGAAGGCAATAAATTTGAGCAGGGCCGCATCAATTTCAATACCCGCTGGCGCAGCAAAAAAGTTAAAGGACTTTCGTACGGTGTAAACTTTAACGGCACCAAAACATTCGGAGAAGAATTTCTGCTGTGGCTCGATGGCGACTCAGGCGTATATCGCAAAAGTCCCTCATACGACCAGAAATCTAATAATATCCGCATGTATATTGACCCTTACATCACTTATTTTTCGACAACCGGCAATCGCCATAGCCTGAAAACCAGATACTACCGTACAGTAAACAACAACACCGAAAACCTGAACAGCGAAAACGACACCTATTTTGGTGAATACCAGTATCAAAAGTATCTTGAAGGCAACCTTACCTGGACATCAGGAATTACAGGAACTTACATCAAGTCGATAGCTGAAACCTATGGAAAACGTTACCGATTTGGTGCCAGCGCAGGTGTATATTCTCAAATCGACAAAAAAATTAATAATCTGACAGCCTCGCTGGGCGCTCGTTGGGAAACCTTCAGACTTGAAAGCGACAAAGCTAATTCCAGACCAGTGTTTCGCTCTGGGCTTAATTATAAATTGTTCGAATATACGCACCTCAGAGCTTCTTTTGGACAAGGATTCAGATATCCTACCATTGCTGAAAAATATATTCGCTCGTCTGCCGGAGCTATCAACCTATTCCCTAACGACAGCCTCAGACCCGAAAAAGGATGGAGCGCCGAAATGGGCTTTAAACAGGGCTTTAAAATAAGCAACTGGACAGGCTTTGTAGATGTGGCAGGATTCTGGACCGAATACCGCGACATGATTGAATTCGGCTTCGGCTATCATTTCCCCTATCAGGCCGCCTTCTATCCCCCCGATACCGTATTCAAATATCTCGGGTTTAAAGCTCACAATGTGAGCAATGCACAAATTACAGGTGTTGATGTTACTGTTGCCGGACAAGGTAAAATGTTCGGGCTTCCTACTTCGCTTATGGCCGGTTACACTTATACAAACCCCATAGACCTCGACATCAAAGAAACCGACAAAGACCTAACTTCGACCAGAAGCCGCGTACTCAAATACCGTTTTTACCATAGCGCCAAAGTGGATTTTGAAATGACTTATAAAGCTATTAATTATGGATTTTCGATGAATTTCTTCAGCCATATTATCAATATTGATAAAGCTTTTGAAGACTCTATCCGTTTTCCCAACGGCAATCCCATCATTTATAACGGCAAGCCCATGTACATCCTTCCCGGTCTTAAAGAATACCGCGACAAAAATAACGGCGATACTTATGTGTTTGATGCCCGACTGGGTGTTAACCTCAACGACAAATCCCGGTTTACACTTGTGATACGCAACCTTCTTAATAAAGAATACATGATACGCCCCGGAGACGTACAACCACCCCGTACCTTTGCCCTTCAGTACATCCTGAGAGTTTAACTTTAAACTTGCTATTTTGATTTTTTATTCTTTCAGAATTTTAATATTACTTATTTTTGCACTAATTTTTTAGAGATTTAATTTTATGAGAAAATATTGTGTTTTTTTTACTTTTTTATTATTAAATTTTTCGCAGGTTTTTTCGCAAAATGCCAAAATTTCGGGTATTGTCAGCGATTTTAAAACCCGCGAAACCCTGGTGGGTGTCAATATTATCATCAACGATGCTAAAGTGGTTACCACCGACGAAAAAGGCTATTACGAGACAGAACTTGAGCCAGGACGTTATTCAATAGAATTCAAATTTGTAGGTTATACACCTAAGAAGCGTATTGAGCGATGTAAGGAAGGAGAAATAATTAAATTAAACATTCGCCTTGAGGAAGAATCGAAAGTGCTTGATGAGTTTGTGGTAAGTGCCGGAAAGTTCGAACAGAAAATATCAGAGGTTACCGTATCCATGGACGTTATCAAAGCATCGATGATTGAAAACACCAATACACAAAACATTGAAACAGCCATACAACAGGCGCCCGGAGTTATCATTATGGACCGCCAGGCCAGCATTCGCGGAGGCAGCAGTTACAGCTATGGCGCAGGCAGCCGCGTGCTTATGCTCGTTGACGACCTACCCATGCTGGCAGGCGCATCGGGTGTAGCCTATTGGGAGTTTGCACCAGTTGAAAACATCGACCAGGTAGAAATCATTAAAGGGGCCGCTTCGGCCCTCTATGGCTCTTCTGCCCTTAACGGTGTTATAAACATACGCACCAAATATCCCAAACTGGAACCCGAAACCAAACTTATATTTACTGCCGGCTTTTACGACAACCCTGCACGCGACGCCGCCAAATGGACAGACAATACACAGCCCATGTTTGCTGGCACCCAGTTTC
>JAKIYU010000084.1 GCA_022708385.1 Bacteroidota bacterium
ATTTATCCCTGCAATAGAAAGGTTCCAGTTTACACCATCACCCGCTGTTGAAGAAAAATAAACGCGTAATTTTAAATAATCTGCTGGTGTCGGACTTGTTTCAATGGCTATATTGCCATCGGAATCCATTTTAAATTGGGCTTTCAAACCTGCATTAAATACAGTTAAAATAATAAGAAATACATAAAATTTTTTCATGGTACAGCGTTTTAATTGAAATATTGTATTTGGGAAATTGGTCAAATAAAACAAGAATTTGGTTAAAATGCTAATATTTTACAATATTTTTTTGGAGGTTTTAATAAAAGTTTAATCTGATGTACTAACGATACTATAAAAAAACAATGTTTTTGAGTGTGAACCTTGCCTTATAAAAATTTTGTTTAAAAATAAAGTTTTTATACCTGAGTGAGAAATTCATTTAAGTTGTTGAAAGCAACTTAAGCGTAAAGCTGCATTAAAAGTTGTACAGAAAGGTAAAAGCATTACCTGAACGACTTTGGTTGCGCCGGAATTTATACTAAAAATTTCAGGATATTAAATCGGGTTTATTATAGGCAATGCATTGTTGAATTTTAAAAGATGAGATTTTCCTACAAAGGTCGGGATAAACTTCTCATCCTATCTTCCCTTAAAACAAGAAAGGCCCGCATTCGCAGGCCTAAAAATTTTAGGGTGGAAGATGGGATTCGAACCCACGGCCCTCAGAACCACAATCTGATGCTCTAACCGGCTGAGCTACATCCACCATTTGAGATTGCAAAATTATAAAAAAATTATATACCAAATAAAAAACAAATACTCTTTTTATGCTTTTTCGGACTTTTCACTAAATTTGTTTGTTTTTTCAACCCTTCCAGTTCATGCATAAGTTTCAACAAAAATTAACACGGTTAGTAACTGTTCTATTTATTTTATTTCTGACAAATTGTATATATGCCCAAAGCTTTAACGGCGGTTTTTTTGGCGGGCTTACTGCCAGCGAAGTGTCGGGCGACAACCTGTCGGGGCCGAATAAACTGGGCTTTAACGCAGGCCTTTTTACCAATATTAACCTGAACGATAACAGCGCTATCGAAATGCAGATTATGTATATACAGAAGGGCAGCAAGAAAAATCCCAACGAACGCAATGGCTTTACTTCCTACCGCTTTCAACTCGATTATGTCGAAATCCCTGTAATGTATAAATTTTCTATACCCTTGTTAGATAAAATAAAGTATATTGGTAAAATATCGTATGAGGCAGGTTTGTCGTATGCCCGCCTGATGCGCTATAAAGAACTCGACAATGACAGGGAAGTATTACCCGGTGAAAAGGAGCCCTATTATTATAATGAATCTAACCTTATTCTGGGTTTTTATTATCCTCTGGGAGAACGCCTCGACCTTAGTTTCAGAAGCTCAAACTCCATAACGCCCATCCGGCCTCACAAAGGCAGGGCCACCGTTTGGTACAACTGGGGCCAGTACCATACTGTATGGACAATAAACCTGAATTACAGATTTAAATAAACACATTGTATTTAGATTTCTATATTATAAGGCAAGCATGATAAAACATAAAATAGTTGTTGCAGTTACAGGTGCCAGTGGGGCTGTATATGCGCAATTATTGCTGACAAAACTGGAAAAACTCAGCTTACAGATTGACACCTGCAGCCTTGTCTTTTCCGATTGCGGGAAGCAGGTATGGGCCTATGAATTGGGAAACGATAATTATTTGAAAAGCCCCTTTTCCCTTTATAAAAATGATGATTTATTTGCACCTTTTGCTTCAGGCTCATCAGGTTACGATGCCATGATTATTTGCCCCTGCACGATGGGTACACTTGGCAGAATTGCTTCGGGTACAGCCGGCGATCTTATTGCACGCGCAGCCGATGTGATGCTTAAAGAAAGAAAAAAACTGATACTCGTTACACGCGAAATGCCTTTAAGCCTGATTCATATCAACAACATGAAATCAGTGACTGAAGCCGGTGGTATTATTTGTCCCGCTTCACCTGCGTTTTACAGCAAACCAAAAAAAAAGGACGCTCTGTTAAGCACCGTAATTGATAAAATTTTATCTTTGGCAGGTTTTGAAACCGATACCTATAAATGGGGACAACAAAAGAGAACGTAAGTGGACTTTAAACAAATAAAAGAAAGCATAGAAAAAAAAGTTTTTTATCCTGTCTATTTTCTGATGGGGGAGGAGCCATATTATATTGATGTTATTGCCGACCTTTTAGCTGAGCAGGTGCTAACCGAAGATGAAAAGGAATTCAACCAGATTATTATTTACGGCAGAGAAACGGATATTGCCACTGTGATAAGCCATGCCAAGAGATTTCCCATGATGGCCAACTACCAGGTGGTTATTGTGAGAGAAGCCCAGAATATCGACGATATCGAGGCGCTTAAAGCTTACATCGAAAACCCCTTGACATCCACAATATTGGTGATATGCTATAAATACAAAACCATTGACAAACGCAAACTGTTTGCTAAGGCCATCGATAAAAAAGGGGTTCTTTTTGAGTCAAAAAAATTGTACGACAACCAGATTCCTGATTGGATTAATGCCTATATCAGAGGTTTGGGCTATAAGATGAACCAATATGCGGTTCAACTGCTTTCGGATTATATAGGCAGCGACCTTACCCGTATCACTAATGAAATTCAGAAACTTATCATCAATATTCCCCAGAATAAGGAGATTACTGTGGACGATATTGAAATGAATATTGGTATCAGTAAGGATTTTAATGTTTTTGAACTGCAAAAGGCTTTGGGCAAAAAACAAGTTTTAAAGGCCTATAAAATTGCCCAGTATTTTGTGCGCAATCCTAAAGAAAACCCTATTCAGCAAATTCTTATAATTTTATTTGGTTTCTTCAGCAAAGTGCTTCTTTTTCATACTTTAAAAAACAAAACCGACAGAAATGAAGTAGCCGCTGTCTTATCGGTTAATCCTGCCTTTGTCGAAGATTACAAAACGGCTGCACGTAATTACTCCATTTCAAAACTTGCCGAAATTTTTTCGTGTTTGCGTGAAGCCGACACGAAATCGAAAGGTATTGAACTAACGGGCAAAAACGATGATGCCATATACAAAGAGTTGTTATTTAAAATCTTACATTGATTTTTTGAGCGCATGAATTACTGGCTTGTTAAAACAGAACCTCATACCTATTCCTGGCAACAATTCATATCCGATGGCTTTACCGTTTGGGATGGTGTGCGAAATTACCAGGTGCGTAACTATTTGCGGCAAATGAAAATCGGCGACCCTGTGCTCTTTTATCACAGTGGTAACGAAAAGAAAATAACAGGTCTTGCCCAAATTTCCAGGGAGGCTTTCCCTGACCCTACAACAGACGACAACCGATGGCTTTCCGTGAAGCTTGTGCCGGTTCAGACTTTAAATAAATTTGTTACCTTAGAACAAATAAAAAACGAAATACAATTAAAAGATGTACTTTTACTCAGGCAATCGCGTTTATCCGTTATACCTTTAAATTTTGAGCAATTCAGGATAATTTGTAGTTTGGGAGCTATCAACATTCAACAGTACAGATGAAGAAATTTTTATTTTTTACCATTTTTATTATTTATGCCCTGACCACTTTAGGTCAAACTTCAACAGTGAGAGGGTTTGTATATTCAAAGGAGACGGGTGAACCCATTCTCTATACCAATGTGTATTTGTATAAAACGTCTTATGGCATTGCCACGGATGTTGACGGATTTTATAATATTACAAAAATTCCTCCCGGCAAATATACACTTATGGTTACTTATGTGGGCTTCGATACCATGCAGGTTGAAGTGAACCTTAAGCCGGGTGAAATATTGACCAAAAACCTGTATCTGTCACCTTCAGCTCAGGTACTTGAAAGTTTCAGCGTTACTGCCGATAAAATTGAAGCCAAAACCGAAACCAAAACATCTGTTATTAAAATATCGCCGCGGCAGATAAAACAACTGCCATCTATTGGTGGGCAGCCCGACCTTGCGCAGTATCTCCAGGTACTGCCGGGGGTAATTTTTACTGGCGACCAGGGGGGGCAGCTTTATATACGCGGCGGGTCGCCCATACAGAACAAGGTTTTGCTCGACGGCATGGTCATTTATAATCCCTTCCATTCTATTGGTTTGTTCTCTGTTTTTGAAACGGATCTCATACGTACGGCAGATGTATTTACCGGAGGTTTTGGCGCCGAATACGGCGGCCGAATTTCGTCGGTTATGGATATTACCACAAGAGATGGCAACCGTTCCCGCTTTAGTGGCAAACTGGGCGCCAGCACGTTTGGCGCCAATGCTATTGTTGAAGGCCCTCTCGGAAAGATAAAAAACAACAATATGGCATCCTCCTCATTTGTCATTGCTGCCAAACAATCCTATCTTAAAGAAAGTTCAAGAATTTTTTATAATTATATCGATACGGCCGGCTTACCCTTTAATTTTACAGATATTTACGGTAAACTTTCTTTTACTGCCCCAAATGGTAGTAAACTAAACCTTTTCGGCTTTAATTTTAACGATAATGTTAGTTACAGAGGTTTTTCCGATTTTAAATGGAATAATCTGGGCGCAGGCGCCAATTTCATCTTAATTCCTGAGGCCACTTCCACACTTATTAAAGGCAATATTGCCTACTCCGATTATAAAATATCTCTCATGGAAGGGAATTTACTGCCGCGCACCAGCGAGATTGGTGGTTTTAACCTGGGGCTTGAATTTACCTATTATGTGGGTAACGACGAACTCAATTATGGTTTGGAAATGCAAGGCTTTAAAACGGCATTCGATTATTATAACGGCGTAAACCTGAAAATATCGCAAAATCAGAATACAACAGAACTGGGAGGCTATGTCAAGTACAAAAAAACAATAGGTAAGCTCCTGCTGGAACCCAGTATGAGAACCCAATGGTATGCGTCACTTTCTACATTTTCGCCTGAACCACGTTTGGCTGCAAAATATAACCTTAATGACAATATCAGGATTAAATTTGCAGGCGGATTTTACTCCCAGAATTTTATCAGTGCAACTTCCGACAGGGATGTGGTTAACCTCTTTTATGGCTTTTTATCGGGACCCGAAAACCTTCAGGAATTATTCGATGGTAAGGAAGTTACCCATAAATTGCAAAAATCGCAACACGCCATCCTGGGTGTAGAGCTCGATGTGATTAAAAACATGACAATAAATCTGGAAGGCTATTATAAATATTTCCCGCAGCTTACCACCATCAACAGGGATAAAATTTTCGAAGATAATGGTGACAACTGGCAGATACCCGACCGCCTGAAGAAAGATTTCATTATCGAAAGCGGCGAAGCCAAAGGCGTTGACCTGTCGCTTAAATACGAATTGAAGAATATGTACCTCTGGGGGGTGTATTCACTAAGCTATGTTAACAGGTACGATGGCATAAAGACCTATTACCCGCACTACGACAGGCGCCACAATGCAAATATTGTAGGCACCTATACCTGGGGAATGAAAAATTCATGGGAACTTAGCCTCAGATGGAATCTGGGTTCCGGATTTCCCTTTACCAAAACGCAGGGGTATTACGAAAGCCTCAATTTTTCCGGTGGTATAAATACCGATTACACCACTGTTAATGGCATAATGGGTGTGCTGTATGATGAATACAATACCGGACGCTTACCTTACTACCACCGCCTCGACATGAACATAAAAAAGAAATATGAACTGAGAAAAAACGCAAATATGGAAATAAACCTGGGGGCCACCAACATTTATAACAGGAAAAATATTTTCTATTTCGACCGTATCAAACACGAACGTATTGACCAGCTCCCTCTTATGCCCAGCCTTGGGATGCAGGTAAGCTTCTGACAGGAGTCGGTTTTCACTATTCAGTTTTCAGGGAACAATTCGGCCGGTAAAATAGTAAACAGATGTTTGTTTTTATTCACATACTGGTCGAAGAACATAATGCCGTTAAGGTGGTCAATCTCGTGCTGAAAAATATGGGCGGTGTACCAATGGACAATTTTCTCGTTTTTAATAGTGCCATCGGGCAGGTAATACTCGACCCTTACCCATAGAGCCCTGAATGAGGAGTCAATAACATTGGGATAATCTGAGGTTTGAGGCACGGATAAACAGCCGTCCCAACGTCTTACAAGCGTATCGGAATATTCCACAATACGTGGGTTCAAATACACCTCAAAGGAACGGTTCATCGAATTACCCTTGTCGTAGCGCTGTACCCATACAATTCTCCGGTTAATACCCACCTGGGGCGCTGCTATGCCAACACCGCCTGCATGCCTGACAGTAGTGTACATACGGTCGGTTAAGTATCCGATTAGCGTATCGCCTATGTGGACATTCTTCGCCATAGTGCGCAATATTACCGAATCGGGTTGAACGAAAATATTCATAACACGCATGGCCGTTGAAGAATCCCCGGCCATAATTGTGTCAATCTCAGCTTGCGTAAAAGCCAGGGGCTGCCTTAAAGGTGGCTCGGTAGGAGGAAGTAAGGGGGATTCCTTTTTACATTGAAGACTCATCGTAGCTGCGATGAGGAAAATATAAAACATATATACTGATTTTAATACAGGCCTTTTCATGGCAAAATTATTTTGTAACAAACTTACTATATGTTTTTCAAAAAACAAAATAATTTATTAGATAAGCCTGCCGTCTTTCATTTTAATTTTTCGGTCGGCCATAGCCGCCAGTTCGTCGTTGTGTGTAACAATAACAAATGTCTGGCTGAATTTATCTCTCAGGTCGAAAAAAAGTTTGTGGAGTTCACGGGCATTTTCAGAGTCAAGGTTGCCCGAAGGCTCGTCGGCTAGTATAACTGCAGGGTCATTAACAAGGGCACGTGCTACCGCTACCCGCTGCTGTTCGCCGCCCGATAATTGGGAAGGCTTGTGCTCAAGGCGCTCACTAATCCCCAGATAGGTAAGTATGCTTTTAGCTTTTTCGATAGCTTTGCTTTTGGGTTTGCCTGCTATAAGTGCAGGTAAAAATGCATTTTCGAGTGCAGTGAATTCAGGCAGCAGGTGATGAAACTGAAATACAAACCCAATGTGTTTGTTGCGGAACCTGGCTTTTGCATTTTCATTCATTTGCGACACATTAATATTGTCGATGGTTATCAGGCCGCTGTCGGCTTTATCAATAGTGCCTAAAATATGCAGCAATGTGGTTTTTCCGGCTCCCGATGCCCCCACAATAGTTACTATTTCGCCTTTTTTAACCTCCAGACTTACTTCTTTGAGTACTGCCAGAGTGCCATATTTTTTAGAAATGCCGGTTCCTTTTATCATACATTCTTTTTTACTACAAAATTATTATTTTTTTGATTTTAACCAGGATGAGGCTGTCTTAAAAGTTTGTAAATGTTATTTTTATTAATTTTATTATTTAGTCATCTTTTTCCCTATACCCCCTATTCAGAAATTTATCGGGAGGGGTAATTTTTCACGCATTACAGGGCTGGATCACTTCAGAGAAAAGAAGGGTGTGCGTAGGCAAAAGCATTATTTTTTTGCAAAAATTTGACATTTGAGACAGTTTCTTCTTTTTGTGCCCGCGGCGACTTGAATTTAAATTCAGTCGCTGCGGACACAAAAAAACGCCACATACGTGGCGTTTGGCTTTCTTCGTGATCCCTTCAGGAGCATCATGTTAAAACCATTCTTGGCAGCTTACTGAAAGAAAAAGCAAACCTCGAAATCCTTCTAGATTCTAACAATGCCAAAAACATCGAGCTCCTGCAGCAACAACACGCCACCATTTCCAACCTTGTCCTAATCATATCCGACTAAGCACCGGACAAAATCAACCACGATAAAATTTATTAATTACCGTTGGCGCGCATTTGTAATGCGTGCCTCATTTAAAAATCATCACAATGCCACTAAACCCATCCAAAGGAAACATGTACGAATTCATTACCCACACATGGAACCCCATCAAAGGACAATGCTTTCACGACTGTTCTTATTGCTACATGAAACGCTGGGGGCGTCTTAAACCCGTAAGGTTTGAGCCTAAAGAGCTCAAAACAGATTTAGGTCATGATAATTTTATTTTTATCGGCTCCAGTTGCGATATCTGGGCACAAAACATTCCTGAAGATTGGATTTTCAAAACGCTTTACCACTGCAGCAATTTCGACAATAAATACCTTTTCTAAACCAAAAACCCTTACAGAATTCGTAGAATTTTAGTTCCTAACTCAGATGTTTGTGTTACAATTGAATCAAACAGGTTTTATCCCGAAATAATGAAAAACAGCCCCCATCCTAATTATAGGGCTTACCATTCTTCTTTATTACGCAAAGCACCTTATATAACGATAGAACCTATTTTAGATTTCGATTTAGATCACTTTGTTAATATGTTAGGGTTAGATTTTCAGCCCATCCAGGTTAATATCGGAGCCGATTCCCATGGGCACAAACTCCCCGAACCACCAAAAACAAAATTACTCGAACTCATTTCTGCCCTCGAATCTTTTACAACTGTTCACCAAAAACCAAATCTCAAACGACTTTTAAAATAACACCCGTTCGCTCGGATTTACAATCCGAGTGCCATAAATATTAACACCATGCCACTACCCCCCTCCATCCTTACAAACGAATCCCTCAAGGAAACATCCACGAAAAATATCTACCCGGAAGATGTTCTTCCGCTCCCTAAAAACTTAGTTGAAAACTTAAAAACGCAAATCAATTCAAACAACCCGGTTGGTGAGCGTAGTCGAACCAACCTATCCAAACTCTCTTTCTACCTCAAACACTACGATATCGAAACTGCAGAAAAATTATCTTCTGTTGAGTCTCGGATTTGCAATCCGAGACTCAACAGCCTTTGTTTAATTAAATTTCATCCTTTGGAAAACTCAACTTTCGAAAAAGAATATGCCTCTATCACTTCCGACCTGATGGAGTATATCGGCCGTATGAAAAATGAAATTGTAAACAACTTTTCGGATAACAACGAAATGATTGTCCTGCATGTTTCGCCGGCCGAAAGATATATTATTAATGCATACGCCGAAAACGAAACCAAACGGAAAAACAAACCCATTTCTCCTGAGCTTCTTATTAAAGGCTCTTTTTTCCATATTATCAAAAACGGCCCTTTCGATACTTTCTCTTGCCTGTTCTCAAACTCCCAACTTTCGCAAATAATCAATAAATTCAAAACAAATGGATAATCTATCAGACACAATCAACAACAAAAAACCAGAGCTCTCTTTTGCTGATAAAATGAAAATTAAGGCAGTCCGTAATATCGGGATACCTATCCTTCAGGATATTCTACCCGCTCTTACGCCTATGATTGCTCATTTATCAACAGCAAAAAACTTCAACCC
>JAKIYU010000085.1 GCA_022708385.1 Bacteroidota bacterium
GCTACTAATTATAAACCTATGCCTTTCTACAGAAAAAATATTGTGTTCCCCGAATAATGAAAGTAAAATTTGCAACTTGCAGATTATGTGAATATTACAATCTTTTAGGTCTCAAGTTGGGTTAAGAGATGCGTTGCGGGTAAATAGCCTTAGTCTAATCGGCGTCTGATTTTTTTGGCAACTCGTCAAATTTGGCTTTCATTGTCGGATTACCGTGTGTAAGCTTTTTGATTGTTAAGTCTTCGGTTTTTTCATTGGCAAGCCGGAGGTTGTTTTCGGACGATAACAAAGCGTCTTTGGTTTTCTGCAATTCTTTTATGGTTTTGTCTATGCCGTCAATCGCCTCTTTAAACCTGCGGCTGGCTAAATCATAATTTCTTGCAAAGCCTTCTTTAAACTTATTTATTTTTTCTTCAAAATTGGTAACGTCAATGTTTTGACTTTTTACCAATGCTAATTCTGCTTTATATTGCATTGAATTCATGGCGGCGTTGCGAAGCAATGTAATGATGGGAATAAAGAATTGCGGTCGGACAACATACATTTTAGGATATTTATGCGATACGTCAACAATTCCGGAGTTATAATATTCACTGTCTGCTTCCAAAAGAGAAACAAGTACAGCATACTCACATTTTTTCTCTGTTCTGTCTCTGTCAAGTTCTTTCAAAAAATCTTCATTTCTTTTTTTTGTGGCAGTTTCATCAGCTTCGTTTTTCATTTCGAACATTATCGAAATGATTTCATTTCCCGCTTCATCATTCTCTCTATAAATAAAATCGCCTTTACTTCCGGATTTCGAGTCGGTATCTTTCTCGAAATATGCTTTTTGGAAGGCCGTTGCGCGAAGTTTATTAAATTCCGTTTCACAATGTTGTTCAAGTGTTTCTCCGAGCATTTTTGTTGACAGTTTCAACTTCATATCCTTTCTGAGTGCAATTTCCTCGTCTTTAAGTCTGATTATGGCGTCTTTTTCCTTTAACTCAGACACATATTGTTCGGCTAAAGACTTTTTAAGCAATTCTTTTTCGGTCTCTTTCATCTTTACTTCATGAGCCAGCTCATCACGTTCTTTTTCAATTATTTTAGTCGCTTCGCTAACGGCTAATTTTTTCTCTGCTTCAGCATTGTCAACTTTCGATTTAAGCTGTGACAGCTCATTTTCTTTCTGAGCTAATTTTTCTGCCATTTCAAGTTCCTTTTGGGCTTTGAGTCCCGCTATTTCCTGGTCTTTTTTGGCAAGCTGTTCTTTCAAAGCGCTATTGAAATTTGCTTCAGCCAATTCTACTGCACTCTTTTTTTCTTTTTCCGCAAGAGCAAGCCGTTTAAGGATTTCTTCTTCAAATTGTTTGTCACGAACTTGCTTAACTATGTCAGCAAATCCGGCTTCATCAACTTTGAAAACTGTTTTACATTTGGGGCAAATGATTTCGTTCATATTTTTTTATTTTTTTTGGATGCTCTATTTTTACCTGTGTTGTAATTTCGAAGTGCTTCTTCAAAATGTGTGCAGATTTCATCCGCCAGACTTTCGGGTTTGAGCACTGTGAGCTTATAGCTGTGGGTCATCAGCTTTTGAATCAATTCGTAGTTGAGTCGCACGTATATGCGAAAGACTGTATATGTGTCGGTTTCTTCGATAACTTCCTGCGAATGGTGCAGGGGGAGGTTCTTTACATAGTTGTCGTAGGGCTTGATGACACTGAAAACAACCTCTTTTACATCCGATGTGTTCCATGTGAGCCCAATGGTGTTTTCGAGCATTTCTTCGGGTCCTTGAGGCTTGCGGGCAAAGCGTTTGCCGAGCATTTTCAGTTTACTTACCCTGTCGAGACCGAAATTGAGAAAACAATCTTCGCCCTCGGGTTGCCCGATAACATACCAGCGATTTTGGTATTCTTTGAGCAGGTAGGGGGCCAGCGTCCACGCCTTGGGTGTGTCGGACTGAAAGCCCTGATGTGAAAAGCTAATGCATTTTGATTGTTGTATGGCTTTACGTATAGTGGGTATGAGGTTCACTCCTTTGAAATAACCTTTGGCTTCAAAGTGGAGGAAGCGCAGGGTGTCTTTGCTGTTTTTGAGGTTTTCGGTAAGCATTTCAGCAGTGCCCACTATATCGAGGAAGCGGAGGAACACATCGGGCTTGATGCTTTGTTCGGCATCTATGTAATAGCCGTTGGTGTTCTTGTCCCATACCAGTTCAATGCCATAGTCGCAGCGCAGGCGTTCTATGTCGCGTTGCAGGGTGCGGGGCGATATTTCAAAACCATGGGCGTGCAGGCAGTCCATGATTTCTGAAAATGTAGGATAGTGACCGGCTGACACTTTCTCGTAAATAAGATAATAACGGCGTATGGTGGCGAAAGAGGACATAGTTTTTTATGACAAATTTACTATTTTTCGCTTTATAAAACAATTTGGCTGTGAAAATAGGATAGCAACTACGTCATTTAATGACGCAGTATATTTATGGAATCCTTGTAATTTATTTTTTAAAAAATATATCTTTGTTGCTACATAATTATTTTAAAAAAAACAATATTCATATTTAAATTTTGTATTTCATGAAACAAGAAGCATTTTTAAATAAATTAAAAAAAACTATAGATAATTTTGAAGACAAGAAAGTATTTAATAATAATGACATTTCTCTTATTTATGATAAAAAAAGTAATTCCTTTTTAATTGATAATAATGAAGTTTTTAAAATTAGGTTTTCTAAAAATTCTGCAAAAACGCTTATTTTAAGAATTGGCGAAGAACAATGCAGGCAAACAAGTAATTTCCTCTCAGATAGCAATGGCAATTACATAATATATGATGATTGTACTGCAAACAAGCCTGACAAGATTAATAAGAAAAAACATGGCAAAGATTCAATTGAAACCAATAAAAACTATTTAAAAAAACAAGGGTTTGACGAAATTGTTGGTGATAAAAAATCACATATTAAAATTTTTGAATTTAAAGACATTGAAAAAGAAATCGAAAAAATAATTATAGGTTTATATAAATGGAGTAAAGCTTGTTATGAAATTAGAAAAGAAAAAAGATATGAAGAAAAGAAAAAACAAGAGACAATTATCACTCAAAAAAACAATCAGAATTCCTCAACAAGCAATGCAAATAATCATCATAACCCTTCCAACCTCATTCTCTATGGCCCTCCTGGAACAGGAAAAACATACCGTACCGTTGATATGGCTGTGAAAATTATTAAAAATGAAGATTATATGAGTGCCTTGGAGTGTAACGAGGATGAACACAAGGACAACACTTTAGAATTTAACAAAAACCTTCATAAGCGCATTCACTTTATCACCTTCCATCAAAACTACAGCTACGAGGAGTTTGTGGGTGGACTTAGACCAGACACTGCATCTGACACTTTGAAATTCAAATGGGCGCCCGGTATTTTCCTAAAAGCTTGTGCAGAAGCATTTAAACTTACAGGCATTCCTGTTCAAATAGCTGAAATGTACAAAGCAGATGATGTTGACAAGTTTCTGACTTATTGCGAAAAACCTAAAGATACTGAAAAATTTAAAAATGCCCCCAAAGTTGTACTCGTTATAGATGAAATCAACCGTGCCAATATTTCGCGCGTATTTGGCGAGCTTATCACGCTTATTGAAGATGATAAACGTATAGGAGGGGAACACCAGCTTATCCTGAGTCTGCCCAATGGAAAGAAATTTGGCGTACCCTCTAACCTTGTAATCGTAGGTACTATGAACACGGCCGATAAATCTATCGCACTTCTCGATATAGCCCTTAGAAGAAGATTTGAGTTTATACAAATGGAAGTCAATACCTCTTTGGCAGAAGGGTACAAAGGACTTCTTGAAGCTATAAATAAAAAAATTGAAGAAAAGAAAAATAATCAGGATTTTAACATCGGGCATAGCTATTTTATGAAAAAGGATGGGAAAGATTTAAATATTGAAGAGGTTATAGAGGTTATGAATAAAAAAGTAATTCCGCTGCTTTACGAGTATTTTTTGAATGATAAAAGAGATGTAAAGGAAGTGTTGGAAGCAGTCACTAAAAGCAACCCCGAGTTAAAACTTATAAATGTCGAAGAAAAAAATTATTCTATGCTTATAATAGAATTAATAAAATGAGAAAAACCTTCAATCTTTTCGAGTTTCAAAATCAGGAAGCTTTACCTCATGGCTTAAACCCTGAAGATTTTTTCGGGTTTTTGGATAAAGTCTGGCAGGAAAGAGAAAAGAATCCCTTTTTTCGAGATTTTTACACTTCAGAAGATGATGGTACAGGTGCTTATGACAGCCAAAAGAAAACAAAACAGCAATTCCTTTCCGAAGGACGCCATAGCTCGTTATCTGCCCGGAATTATGTAGGAATTATTCATTATGATGGTTATACCTTTAACCTCCTGCCAAAAATCTTTAATAAAAATGGCGTAGAACCAGATATTAAGAAATTAGAATATATCCAAAAAAACATACTTTGGTGGCTTAGTTATTCCAAACGGCTGAAACTTCCAAAATTTGAATCTGATTATAATAAAATTCAGACTGAGAGTTTTTTTGAAATACTGGTTTATTTGTTTGCTACCTTTACAGCCGAATTGTTTACACGCCATATTTATCAAAATTATACCGATGTTGAGCGGGAACTACCCTATGTTAAAGGACGCATTGACATGAATGCCTATATTAGTACCAATCTTTGCACCGGCAACTGGGGTAAAATTTCCTGCGTTTACGATTCGTTTGAAATTGATAACCTGCTAAACCGCATCATCAAATATGTATGTAAACTATTGTTACCACAAACCCGTGCTCCTGAAACTAAACGGAAGCTTAACGATATTCTTTTCACACTAGATGTGGTAACGAACACTATTTGCATAGCACAAGACTGTGAGAGGGTCAAAATCAACCCGCTCTTTTCCGAAATACAAATAGTGTTAGATTATTGCAAACTGTTTCTCACCCACAGCATGGTATTTACCTGGAAAAATGAACTCAAAGTATTTGCATTTTTATTGCCTATGGAAAAGGTGTTTGAAGAGTTTGTTGCAGGGTTTATAGAAAAGCATAAAACAGATATATTTGATGTAAAAAACCTCACTATAATTTCACAATCCTGCAAAATGTTTCTTGCCACTGACTTAGAAAATAATGAGGTCTTTAAACTGAAACCTGATATTGTGATAAAAAGTGGCAATGATATTAAATGGTTAATAGACTGTAAGTACAAGTTAATATATCAGGACAAAGACAATATACCAGATCAGGACAAAGACAATATACCAGCCCTGTCGGATATGTACCAGATGCTTGCATACGCCGTCAGACACAAATGTACAGAAATAAAACTTTTTTATCCGCAGTGCGAAGGCGAAGATGTTAAAAAATTTCCAGTACATGATTATTTAGTAAAGGATGAATTTTCTGACAACACAATAAACATTTCTGTTTATAAAATTCCTGTAATTCTTTCGAAAAGTGAAAAATTGGAGTCAATTAAGGAAAATAAGCTAAACATTGAAACTAATCTTGTTAATGTATTAAATGAAATTTTAAACGATTCTAATGCAAAATAAAAACACGACATGATACCCTCAGAAATTCTAAAGGAATAAAAAATAAACTATGTACTTCATGCATAGCTGAATGCATAGAATTCCGAAAGGATGCCGAAGATGGGGTGTGGGAGCTTATTGATGAAAAGATATTCGGCTTAACCAGACTGTATTGCCGAGGAATTTATTCCTGTTGAAAATGAAAGTCTGGTAGCAGATTGCCGGTTGGAAAGCAAAAAGCAATGGGATTTGTACAAAAATTTAAATGCCATTGATTTTTCAGGCCTCTATCCCTCTATTTTTTTCAGATGCAATCAATAAACTTTATATATTTGTACTTTCTTAAGTACCCTCTTTTTATTCTTTGGCATGAAAAACATTCTTATTACCGGTGGAGCAGGTTTTATAGGTTCGCATGTGGTGCGTCTGTTTGTAAATAAGTATCCCGATTACCATATTTTCAACCTGGATGCATTGACGTATGCAGGCAACCTCGAAAACCTCAGCGATATAGAAAACAAACCCAATTACACATTTCTTAAAGGCGACATTAAAGATTATGAGTTAATACAATCATTTTTCGAAAAATACGCTTTCGAGGGTGTTATACACCTGGCAGCCGAATCGCACGTGGACAGGTCAATAGCCAATCCCTTAGAGTTTGTGCTTACCAATGTGGTGGGCACAGTCAACCTGCTCAATGCAGCCAAATGGTTCTGGAAAGATAACATGGCAGGTAAACGTTTCTATCATGTATCTACCGATGAGGTGTATGGTTCGCTGGGCGATGAAGGTTTTTTTGTTGAAAGCACATCCTACGACCCGCGTAGTCCCTATTCAGCTTCAAAAGCCAGCTCCGACCACTTTGTAAGAGCCTACCACCATACCTATAAACTACCGGTTGTATTGTCAAATTGCTCGAATAATTACGGTCCTAACCAGTTTCCCGAAAAACTCATTCCTTTATGTATCAACAATATTATTAACAACAAACCGCTGCCTGTTTACGGCAAAGGCGAAAACATACGGGACTGGCTCTATGTGGTTGACCATGCACGCGCCATAGATGTGGTATTTCATAAAGGCAAAAACGGCGAAACCTATAATATAGGCGGGCATAACGAATGGACAAATATTGACCTTATCCGCGTGCTCTGCGCTATAATGGACCATAAACTGGGGCGGGAATTCGGCACATCGGAAAACCTTATTACCTATGTTACCGACAGGGCCGGCCACGACTTACGTTATGCCATAGACGCCACAAAGATTAAAGAAGACCTGGGTTGGATGCCTTCGTTGCAGTTTGAAGAAGGGCTTGAAAAAACCGTTGACTGGTACCTTAACAGTACTGCATGGCTTAAAAATGTAACCAGTGGCGATTATCAGAAATACTACGACAAACAATACCAAAACAGAAACTGATGTTTTTTAATCTTTTCCGGAAGCCGGGGCTCGCAAAACCTGTTGATGTTTCACAAATAAAAGTGGACATGCATTCGCATCTCATACCGGGTATTGACGATGGTGTTCAATCTATTGAAGAGGCTGTAAAGCTGGTGGGTTCTTTGAAAGAAGCGGGATTTTCGAAAATAATTACCACCCCTCACGTGATGAACGACACTTACAAGAACACCCCCGAAATTATTAAAGAGGGGCTGAAAAACCTTAAAGCTGCTTTGGAAAACGCCCATATTTATATCCCTATCGAAGCTGCTGCCGAATATCTTATTGACGATGGTTTTGAAAAAATTTTCAAAGAAGGCCGGTTATTGACTATGGGTAAGAAATATATACTTGTTGAGCTCTCGTATTATAACATGCACCATGGTTTCTATGCCCTGGTTTTCGATTTGCAGATAGCCGGCTATCAGGTTATTCTGGCACACCCCGAACGCTATTCTTATTTTCACGACAAATGGCCGGTTTACGAAGACCTAAAAGCCAGAGGCATTTTATTTCAATTGAACACCATTTCACTTACAGGTTGTTACAGCCCTAAAGTCCAGAAAGTTGCCGAGAAGCTTATCGACATGGGTTTTTACGACTTTGTGGCAACAGACATGCACAACGAAGAATATCTGGCCAACTTCAACAAATCGCTTTATATACCTCACCTTCAGAAGCTTGTAGAATCTGGGCGGCTAATGAATCACAATCTTATATAAGCTTTTTAAACCAGATAATTATTTATCATATTCAGCAATAAATCGCGGTTAACAGGCTTGGACACAAAAAAGTTGAAACCGGCATTCATGCATCGTTTTTTATCCTCGGCAGTAGCAAAAGCAGTCTGGGCAATAAGAGGTATATAGCGGTCATTTTTTCTTATATTTTTAGCCACTTCGCATCCATCAATATCGGGTAATTTATAATCAATAAGTACAATATCTATTTTCTTATTCTTTTTGAATATACTAAGCGCCTCGTAGCCCGACACAGCCGTAATAATATTTGCTCCTGCCGGCAGCAGCATGGCTTTAAGCAAGTCGCTGCTATGAGTATCATCCTCAACAAGTAAAATGGTTTTATTACTCCAGTTATACTTTTTATCGGCAATTACTGCCTTGTGATCAGAAACATCAGAAGCCCCCTTTTCATAGGGCAGGGTAAAAATAAATTCCGTTCCAAATCCTAGCATGGAATTAATAGTAATACTTCCCCCCATAAGACGATTTTAATTTCTCTGATTCTTCAGCTTTAGCCAGAGCAAACTTAAGTTCTTTATTTGTTTTCTTCATTTTTCTGTTATGCTCTTTGATAGCGTTCTGGTATTTAATTTTCATAGACACATCGCGAGCAATAATGACATGTCCCATAAAGGGATTGTCTTTTCTGGAGAATTTCGAAATACTCAGCGATACCGGAATCCGCTCGTGGTTTTTTGTGCAAAAATTAAAATACTTTCTTTTTGACTTACTTTCAATAAGCATTTTATAATCAAATCCTTCTTCAAGTAACATTTTGATATTCTGGCTTTTCAGTTCCTTTTCTTTATATCCCAGTTTTTGTGTTGTGGCTTTGTTTATAAAAAGAATAACCCCCAGGTTATCAACCACAATAATGATATTGGCAATGGAATTAAACACATCCTGTGCATAGTGGGTGGTTACTGTTGAATAATTGAGCTCCTCACCCATGAAGTTGATGCTGTATATAAGACTGTCCATTATGTCTTCGCCGGAAAAAGGGAGGTTCTCGTTGTATTTCTGGTGCGCATATTTCAGCAACAGCCCATTAATCCTGCGTATAAACAGCTTAAGACACAAATAGGTCGTGAGGTTGGCGTACATCGCAAGACAGTTCGCAACTATTTAAAGATGACGGAAGACGAGTTCCACAGGTGGATTGAAAAGCCAAGTCATCAAGCAAGAAAACTGAACATGTACTATGATTATGTTCGCCTATTGTTGGAAACGCACCCCTACCTGTCGGCAGCTCAGGTAGAAGACCGGCTGAAAGAAGAGTTTTGCGAACTGCCCCAGGTACATAGCAAGACCGTATACAACTTTGTCGAGAACATCCGGAGGCAACATGGCATTAGCAAGGAAAAACCTAAGCCCCCCCGTCAATATGAGAAGCTGCCTGAACCGGACTATGGGATGTATGCCCAAGCCGACTTTGGGGAATATCATATGCTTACTCAGGGGAGCGGAAGAAAAAAAGTTTATTTCTTCTGCATGGTATTGTGCCGGAGCCGCCAGAAGTTCGTGTACTTTCAGAGCCTACCGTTCACTTCAGCCAGCGCCGTGCTGGCACATGAATTGGCATTC